>CAZWCL010000158.1:2217-7708 GCA_964632265.1 uncultured Hyphomicrobiaceae bacterium
AGGACATACTGGCGCGGCACGGTATGCAACGCGATGATGTCGTTGCGCACTCCGATATCGCGCCGCAGCGCAAGATTGATCCGGGAGAAGCGTTCGACTGGTGCCGGTTGTCCGAAGCCGGTATTGGCCATTGGGCGGCACCGGCGCCGGTCGCAGGCAGTACATGGGAAGCCGACAGGCTCCGAAGAGCCCTTGGCGAAAATGGGCATGAACCGGCGTTGAGGCGTTGCCTGACAGGGCTTGCTGCGTATGGCTATGAGATTTCGCCAGCGGCCGAATTCGATATTTATACAGTGCGGGTGATTAAAGCATTTCAGCGCCACTACCGGCCGGCACTGGTCAACGGTCTGCCCGATCGATCGACACTGGAAACCCTCGAGAGGCTGCTGGATACGATGCCTTCAGGCCGGTTGAGCACTTGACGCGGCGCGCGATCGCCGCCTTATGAAGCGTTCACCAGTCGGCTGGACGGCCGCTGTCGTTCGGGCACGCACCTGCGCCCCGTTCGATGGAGGAAAGTCCGGGCTCCATGGAAACACGGTGGCGGCTAACGGCCGCCGGGGGCAACCCCAGGGAAAGTGCCACAGAAAGCAAACCGCCGAAGCGGCATCCGGTCTTCGGGCCGGGCCGTGGCAGCAAGGGTGAAAGGGTGCGGTAAGAGCGCACCGCGGCGCGCGGTAACGCGGCTGGCATGGTAAACCCCACCGGGAGCAAGACCGAATAGGGATGGCCGGAAGCGGGGTGGCTCTGCCGCCCCGGCTTCGAGCGCGTTTCCACGCCAGTCATCCGGGTTGGTTGCTCGAGGCGGTCAGCAATGGCCGTCCCAGACGAATGGCCGTCGCGGCTCTGTCTTCGGACGGCGCCAGACAGAACCCGGCTTACAGGCCGGCTGGTGAATTTCTTCCGTCATGCCTGCTGTTCGGACGGCTCGCGTTTGGTTGCGCTCACGGCGGGCGGAGTGCCGAAGAGGTTGCGGGGTGCGGGCCGCTGCGCTTCCGGCAAAGCATTTCCAAGTCAGGCGGAAACGCTTTAGCGTTGGAAAAAATACAAGCCAACGGAGGAGACGGACATGAACAGGCTTGATGGCAAAGTTGTTCTGCTTTCAGGGGCGGCACGCGGCATTGGCGGGGCGACGGCCCGGATGATGGTGGAGGCTGGCGCCAAGGTAGTCATTGGCGATTTGCTGGATGAGGCCGGCGAGGCGTTCGCGGGGCAACTCGGCGAAGCAAGCGCGCGGTACGTACATCTCGATGTTACGAAGGAGGCTGATTGGCAGGCGGCAGTAGATGAAGCGCAGGGCCATTTTGGCAAGCTCGACGTTCTGGTCAACAATGCCGGGTTGTTTCTCGGGCGTGACATGGAAGAAGTGTCGCTCGATGACTGGAACCGATTATCATCAGTCAATCTGACAGGTGTCTTTCTTGGTACCAAGATGTGCGCGGAGGCGTTGAGACAATCTGCGACGTCCAGTCCGCACGGCAGCGCGATCGTCAATCTGGCGTCGGTCGCAGGCCTCGTCGGATCGCAACTCGATCAGCTCTACTCGATGACAAAGGGCGGCGTGACGACATTTACGAAGGCGACGGCTCTCTCGTTCGGGCGCAAGGGCGACCGCATCCGTGTGAACTCAATCCATCCCGGGGTCATCGAGACGGACATGGGCGAGCAGACGTTCACATCACGCGCGAAGCAACTCGGCTCGGACGACACAACTGTCGCGCGCGAGCAATCGCTCAACATGCACCCCATCGGGCGGTTGGGCCTGCCGGAAGATATCGCGCGCGGCATTGTGTTCCTAGCGTCGGATGACGCAGGTTTCATGACGGGCTCTGCCCTCGTTGTCGATGGCGGCTACACGGCTCAGTAAAGAAATTTCGCGATCTGTTCCGCAGGATACAGCGGGCGTCGGGGCGGCGGGGCATGATTGGAGCAACGGCGGCGGAAACGTCGCTGTCTCAGATCAAAGACCCAAGTAAGGAGCCGATAGAATGACCCCCCGCCTCAACATCTTTGCAATCACACTCGCCGTTGCCATCGCCGCCAACCTCGCCGGCGCCTCCGGTGCCGACGCGTTCGCTTTCGGCGATCTCATAAGGGAGCTGAGTGGTACGGACCTTGGCAGCGGCAGATAGGGCTGGCTGGCATGTTCGGCGCGGGCCTCGCGGGGTTGTGATTGCGCCGGTTTGCGAACACGGTAGACTGGCCGCGGATCTAACCTGAGGAGCATGCATGGCTGACAAGCTGGGTATCGGCGAGGCGATGCCGGCCGTCACGATTGATGTCGTTGACGGCGGGACACTCGAATTGCCGAACGATCTCGATGGCCGCTACAAGATGATCATCTTTTATCGAGGCCATTGGTGACCATACTGCGTCCGGCAGTTGGTCGGATTTGCAGAACATAAAGACGAGCTCGATGCACTCGGCATCGCAGTTGCCGCGGCCAGCGTCGACCCAATCGAAAAAGCCAGAGAAGTCGCCGACAAGGTTAATTTTCCGATCGGCTATGGTGTAACATGGGACGTTGCCGACAAGCTTGGCTCATGGTGGGAAGACCGCCGCCAGATCATTCAGCCGACCGAACTGATGATCGGCCCGAACGGCAAGATTGCAGGTTCGAGTTATTGTGATGGACCGCTTGGGCGCACGCAGGCGGCCGATGTGATCGCATTGGTCAAGCTATTCGACAAGCGCGCGGCAGAAGCGAAAGGCTGACTTACAACGTGGGCAGTCTTGATGGCCATGGCGGCGGGCTAATGTTCCGCCGCCATATTTGCGAGCGCTAACCGATCGTGGTGTGCCAACGCGGGCTACGGTCTGCCGATCAAAGATGGCGGTTCTGAATGCGCGACACTGATTTTCCGGTGGTGAAAGACATCGTGTTGCTCGGGGGCGGACACGCGCATGTGGCGGTGCTCCGCCGGTTTGGCATGCAGCCTATCGATGGGGCGCGCGTCACGCTTATATCGCCCGAGGTCGATACGCCGTATTCCGGCATGCTGCCGGGGCTAATCGCCGGCCATTACACGTTCGATGAAGCACATATCGATCTTGGGCCGTTGGCGCGGTTCGCTGATGCGCGGTATCTCGCGACGGCGGCGGTGAGGATCGACCCCGACGAACGAATGGTCTTTTGCGCGGACGGCCGTCCGCCGGTTCGCTACGATGTGCTGTCCGTGAACACGGGCTCGACGCCGGTCTTCAATGAGGCGGTGGCGATCGAGCGTGAGGTGATACCGGTGAAACCCGTGTCCGGGTTTCTGGGTGCCTGGGCGAGCCTCAAGGCGGGTGTTATGGAAGAGCCGGAGCGGCGTATCGCCATTGTGGGCGGCGGGGCCGGTGGGGTGGAGCTGCTGCTTTCCATGCAGTTCGCGATGGCCCGGGAGGCTGGACGGGACATCGACGCGGGGCCGGGGCGCTTTCATCTGTTCATGAGGGATGACGAAATCCTCCCGACGCATGGGCCGGGGGTGCGCACGGCGATGCGCGGTGCACTGGCGTCGCGCGGCGTCACCGTTCATACGGACTTCGATGTAACGCGGGTCGATGAAGCCGGTGTGAGTGACGGCGCGCGCACCATCGGTTGTGACGATGTGGTTTGGGTGACGGGTGCCGAGCCGCCGGCGTGGTTCTCGACATGCGGGCTGGTCACGGACGATCGCGGGTTTTTGGGCATCAACAGCCGGCTGCAGGCGATCGGATATCCGGAGATATTCGGCGCCGGTGATGCCGTCACCCTGGTTGATGACCCGCGGCCGAAGTCCGGCGTTTTCGCGGTGCGGCAGGGGCCGGTGCTGGCGGAGAATTTGCGCGCGTCGGTGCTGGGGCGGGACTTGAAAAGCTACCGGCCGCAAAAGGCATTCCTCAGTTTGATCTCGACCGGCGACAAGCATGCTGTCGCGTCCTACGGGGGGTGGTCGTGGACTGGGGATTGGATCTGGCGGTGGAAGGATTGGATTGACCGACGATTCATGGCGCGTTTCCACGATCTGCCGCCGATGAATGAACGCCCGATCACTATACCGCGTGTCGCGGATATGCCGAGGGAGGTGGCGACGTCATTGGAGCCGGGGGCGATGCGGTGCGGCGGATGCGGGGCGAAGATCGGTGCGGATACTTTGGCTCGCGCGCTCGCAACCGTCGGGGTCGGGCTCGAAAATGGCACGGATATGGAGGTGGCCGGGCACGAGATCCTGCTGGGTGCGGGCGATGATGCCGCCGCCTTCCGGGTGCCGGATGGTCAGGTTCTGGTGCAGACCGTGGATCACTTCCCGGCGATGATCGACGATCCGTTTGTGTTCGGCCAGATCGCAGCGAACCACTGTCTCGGCGACATATTCGCCATGGGGGCCCAACCCCACTCGGCACTCGTAAACGTTTCGATGCCGTTTGCCGCTCGCGAGAAGCGGGAGGCCGACCTCGTGCAGCTTCTCGCCGGGGTCAAGAAAGTGCTGAGTGCGGCGCAATGCCGCATTATCGGAGGCCACACCAGCGAGAGCCGGGACCTGGCGCTCGGGCTCACCGTCAATGGTCTTGCCGGCGCTGATGGCCTTGCGCGGACCAGCCAGCTCGACGAGGACATGGCGCTGGTGCTGACTAAACCGATCGGCTCGGGGGCGATCTTCGCGGCGCATGGCCAACGCAAGATCAAGGGGCGATGGGTCAACATGGCGGTCGCTGAAGCGCTTCGGTCCAACGCCGGGGCAGCTGATATCATCGCGGCGCATGGTGGAATGGCGATGACGGATGTGACGGGCTTCGGGCTCGCCGGGCATCTTGGCACAATGCTTGTTGCGTCAGGTGTCGATGCCGAAATCGACCTGGGCGACATTCCTTTGATGGAGGGTGCGGAGGCGGCGGTTGGCGCGGGGGTGGTCTCATCTCTGCATAGCGAAAATCTGTCTCGCGCCGCTGATATCGACGCGCCGGCCACGGTTTGCGCCGAGCCGGTCTACCAACTCTTGTTCGATCCACAAACAGCGGGCGGATTGCTTGCCGGTATCCGGCCGCGGGAAGCCAAAGCGGCGGTCGAGGCATTGCGGTCGGCGGGATATGAGAAGGCCTGCGTGATCGGTATGACGCGGCCGCGGGATGGCAGGGGACGCCGGATCAGACTCCTTTGATGTGAGACGCAAACTTCTTGGAGAGACGTGTTGACCTCATGTCATGATTTGGAAGTTCTATGGTTTTTCATTAGGGCAGGCAGGCAGGCGAGGCCGCCGCCGGCCATCGCGAGACCACCGAGCAGAAACAGGAACTCGTAGCTGCCGGTGCGGGCAAAGATCATCGGCACGCCGACGCCGGCGACGGCTGAGCCAATTCCGTTCGACAGGATAATCGCGCGCATCATTGCCGGCATTTCGCTGGTGTTGCCAAGGTCGCGGGCGCGAGCCCCGAGTAAAGTCGAGGCGGCTGGCTGAGCGCCGAAGATGATAGTCGATACGATAAGTATGATTGTGGCGCTGCTGAACCAGGGCAGCGCGAAGCCGAT
>CAZWCL010000159.1:0-7602 GCA_964632265.1 uncultured Hyphomicrobiaceae bacterium
CGGGGCAAACAGGATGTTGTCGAAATTCGTGTAGTCGCCACTGAAAGACGGCAAGTCTTTCGACCAGAGTTCCTTGAATGCGCGAATGTACTCGTCCGTTACCTTACCACGTTCTTCGTAAGGGTCGGTCTGTAACGCTTCGAATTCTTCCCTGAGCCAGCCCGCGCCGACGCCCAGGATAATGCGACCGTTGGAGAGCTGATCGGCGGTTGCCAGGATCTTTGCCGTCAGCATCGCGGGGCGATGCGGTACAACCATGACGGATGTCAGCAGGTCGAGCTTTGTCGTGCAGCCTGCCAGAAAACAGATCGTTGCCAACTGTTCAAGAGAGTATCCGTCTTCGGTCTTGGTCTCCCATGTGCCGCCCTCACTATAGGGATAGGTCGAGCCGATCTGGGAAGGCACGACGACATGGTCGCTCACGCTCAGAAAATCGAAGCCGAGCGTCTCGCCGGCTTTGGCCACGGTCATATAAGCCTCACGCGTACTCATTGTACCGCGCGCACCCGTGTTGATTCCAAGCCTCATCTCAATTTCCTTTCTTGCAGTCGTGCGCTGTCAGATCAGCCAGTGGCTCGCTTGCGCATGAATTCCTTGGCGGGACGGTTGACGACCGGTGCCATCTCAGGTGCCGCGTAGGCCGTGGCAACGCGCTCGGCCGGTGGCGTGGCGTAAAGTGTGGTGCGCTGTCGGGGGGTGCGGTCAAGGCTGCGGATCAGCTCGTCCATCGCGGCCGGTGCGAACTCCTGGCCGTGTGCGGCGCCCGCGGCCCGCGTAATCGTCTCATTCATCAATACGCCGCCAAGGTCATTGGCGCCGGCATTGAGGCAGGCGGCGGCGCCGTCGGGGCCCATTTTCACCCACGACGTCTGAATATTCGGGATGAGGGGGTTGAGGGCGAGCCGGGCGACGGCATGCATGAGGATGGCTTCGCGTAATGTCGGACCCGGCCGTGCGCGGCCCTTCAGGTAGACCGGCGCTTCGTGGGCGACAAAGGGCAAGGGTACGAACTCGGTGAAACCGCCGGTCTTCGCCTGGAGGTCGCGCACACGCAGGATATGACGCGCCCAGTGCTCGGGCCGATCGACATGGCCGAACATGATCGTTGCCGTCGAGCGCAAGCCGACATCGTGGGCGGTTTCCATTACCTCGAGCCATCCTGCCGTATTGATTTTATCGGGGCAGAGGACGGCGCGCACTTCATCATCGAGGATTTCGGCTGCGGTGCCGGGCAGCGACGCGAGGCCGGCGGCTTTCAGCGCGGCCAGATAATCGCGCAACGGCCGGCCCAATGTCTCGGCGCCCTGCCACACTTCCAGCGGTGAAAAGGCATGAATATGCAAGCCGGGCACCGCGTGCTTGATACGCTCGCAAATTCCAAGATAGGTCGCGCCGGTATAGTTGGGATGAATGCCTCCCTGGAGGCAAACCTCGGTTGCGCCGCGCGCCCATGCCTCGCGTGCCCGCCGTTCGATCTCTTCGCCGTCAAGAACGTAGGGTTCGCCGCGAAGGTTTTCGCTCATTTTGCCTTTCGAGAAGGCGCAAAACTGGCATTTGAAATAGCAGACGTTGGTATAG
The DNA here is from genome assembly GCA_964632265.1 of uncultured Hyphomicrobiaceae bacterium. GTDB lineage: Bacteria > Pseudomonadota > Alphaproteobacteria > Rhizobiales > Hyphomicrobiaceae > CAJQQK01. The sequence goes on from CAZWCL010000159.1 coordinate 1,579, forward strand.
TTGATGTTGCGATTGACGACGTAGGCGACCTCGTCGCCGGAAACGTCGCGTCGCAAGTCGTCGGCGGCGCCGGTGACGTAATCGACCTCAGGTCCGCGTGCTGCAAACAGACGGACGATATCGTCCTCGTCGAGCCGTTCGCCATCTCTCGCGCGACCGACGATACGTTGAAGACCGGCATCGATTTCGAATTCGCGCCCAACCGCGCGCTGCGTCGTGTTCATCGGCACAGGAGCATTGTCGATGCCGGTTACCCAGCGGTTCTCACGGGCGAGACCGCTGGCATCGATTTGGTCATGCACCGCGGCGCGCAACGGCGCTGCAACCCAACGGTCCGTGTCGCGGGCCCAGGCTGGGTAGATGGCGAGGCGCTGGGCCAGTTGTTTGCCGGCCGCGCGGGTCTCAGCCTCCAGCGCCATGACTTCCGGCCAGGGCGCTTCCGGGTTGACGTGATCCGGCGTTACCGGCGAGACACCGCCCCAATCATTGATGCCGGCCTCGATGAGGGGGATCAGGCCGCCCGGTGACAAGTTGGGCGGTGCCTGTATGTTCATCTCGGGGCCGAACAACAGACGAGCCACTGCAATCGTCCATTGATGGTCCGCTGTTGTCGGCTCCGGTGCACCAACCATCTTGGTGCCAGGTTTGGCGCGGAAATTCTGGACGATGATTTCCTGAATATGGCCGTAAGCGTCGTGCAGGTCGCGGAGGGCAAGGAGCGCTTCGATCCGCTCGACTCGCGTTTCGCCGATGCCGATCAGGATGCCGCTTGTGAACGGTACAGCGTGGCGCCCGGCCAACTCGATTGTCGCGAGGCGTACGGCGGGGGTCTTGTCGGGCGAGCCAAAATGTGGTCCGCCGCGTTCCGCCAGCCGCTCCGACGCTGTCTCGAGCATGATGCCCTGACTAACCGAGACCTCGCGCAGCTTGGTTATCTCCGCCTCGCTCATCACGCCGGGGTTGACGTGCGGCAGGAGGCCTGTTTCGCGGAACACAAGCCCGGCTACGTGCGCCAGATAGTCCAGCGTTGTCTCAAAGCCGAGAGTGGTGAGTTCTTCGCGGGCGACGCGGTAGCGTGCTTCCGGTTTGTCGCCGAGTGTGAACAGGGCTTCCCGGCAGCCGGCAAGACGGCCTTCGCGTGCGATCCTGAGGACTTCGTCCGGGCTCAGGAACGCGCGGGCGCCCTTTATCGGCGGGTGGGCAAACGTACAGTAGTGGCAAACATCCCGGCAGAGCTTGGTAAGCGGAATGAAGACTTTACGTGAATACGATACGGTCGGGCCGTGACCGGCGTCGCGCAAGCCGGCGGCCGTAGCACACAGTGCAGAGAGCTCATTGACTTCGGCCAGCGCTATAGCTTCGTCGCGCGTCGGCTTGTGGCCGGCTCTGACGGCCGTGGTCAATTGGTCGTGAGCGCGCATGATCATTCGGCGGTCTCCATATCAATGTCGGTCGCGGCGCCAAGGCCGAGGCTTCTCAGGTATTGTGCGGCGCGCGACCGGTTCGACGGATCACGGCGTAGCAGACGTTCCACGTCTTCGGCGGTGTCCACATCAGTGGCGATGCCCCGATGCTCGACGGTCCTCGGCTCGATCCCGGCGCGCCGGGCCGCGTCAAGATGCGGATAGAAACTGTCCGCGCCGAAGCGCAGCGGCACGGCGAGAGGAGGTGAACAGGCAATCGCGTTCGAGCCCTTGCGATCATCGGCCGGTACTATCGTGAAGCCAGCCGAGCGAGCGTGAGCGTCGATGACGGCGCTGATCTCATTTGTCGTCACCAGCGGGATATCGCCCGGCATCGTCAGTATGGCGCTCCAGCCTTCGCCGGCCAACCGCCGCCGGCCGCCATCCACTGCGCCGGTGTGGCCTTCATGCGCCCCATCCGTGATCACACGCATGCCGTAGTGGCCGGCAAGGGCTTCGGCGAAAGGATCGACCGTGATCAATACGCAAGGCGCTCTTTCGCGCAGCGGTTGGATAGCTTCCAGCACATCTTCGAGCATCACATGCGCCAGCCGCTGTCGATCGGCGGGGCCGAGATGCTCGCCAAGGCGCTGCTTTGATTGCCGCGTGTCCTTAACCGGCACGATGATCGCGAGTTCGCTCATATCAGGTGGCGTCTACCTTCTTGATGCCGGGCCGGCGGATCGACGACGTCCGGCGCGCCGCGCTATTCAGTACAGCATGCGCAAGTCGTATGCGATGGTCGAGTGTTGTCATCATGATATCAGCTGCCACGACTTCGACGCCATGGGCTGCGGCGGTCTCAGCGCAGGCGTCCGCATCGGCGGGATCAACCAGATAGATGTCGATTAGGTCGCCGTAGCGCGCCAATACGCTTTCCGCCGTTGCCTCAATGCCCAGTTCCACGAGCATTTTCGCTGTCGGGCCCTTTATGGCCTTGCCGCCAATGATGGGCGATACGGCGATTGTCGGCGCAGCGGCGGATTTGATCGCATCGGTGATGCCCGGTACCGCGAGGATCGGTTCGATGCTGATCAGCGGATTGGACGGACATATCACGATCGCCGACGTTTGCTCGTCGGTCAGTGCTTCGATGACGCCGTCCGCCGGCTTTGATGTCACGGCGCCTTCGTAGTCGAGCGCTGTCACAGGCGGTCCGGCCCGACGGGCGACAAAGTAATCTTGAAAGTTCAGCCAACCTTCGTCGGTTGCGAGCTTGGTGCGTACCGCCTGGTCGGACATCGGCAGGATCGTGGCGCCGACGGCGAGACGCCGACAGGCCTCCGTCGTCACATTGGCCAGCGTCTCGCCGGCTGCAAGCTTTCCGGTTCGCCAGACATGCATGGCGAGATCGCGGTCGCCGAGACTGAACCATGCCGCGCCGCCGAGCTCCTCCAGCGCCGCCATGAAATGCCAGGTCTCATCTTGGCGGCCCCAGCCGCGGGTGGTGTCGGCGCGCCCCGACAAAGTGTAGACGAGCGTGTCTATATCCGGCGAAACAGCTAGGCCAAGATGCTCGAAATCATCGCCGGTGTTGGCGATCACGGTCAGGGCGTCTGCCGGCAACGCATGTTTGAGCCCGAGAGCGAGCTTTGCGCCGCCTATGCCGCCGGAAAGCGCGACTACGCGCCCCGTTCCAGCCGTCGTTTTTTCTTCTTCATTCATAAGAATGGGCTTATTCATCGGAACAGGTCCTCGGCCGGATCGCGCACGATGGACTGCGCATTGGTCGCCGGTGCGTCCCACGTGAGACCCGATACCATGACTGCGGGCAGCCCTTCGGCACCCTGTCCCATGACGAGGGAGGCGGCGGCAGCGATCTCGTCGGCAAAACCACTGATCGAAACGCCGAGTTCGCGCCCGAACAGATCCGGTTCGCCGCGGAGGTCGAGCACGGCCGGCAATCCGGCGGCACCGATCGCTATTCCCGCCGTGCCGGAGCGAAAGGGGCGCCCGAAACTATCCGAGATGATGACCGCGATGTCGCGTCCCGCTATGCGGGCCAATTCGGCGCGCAGCGCGGCGGCGCTGGCATCAGGATGCTCGGGCAGAAGGATCGCGTGTTCGCCGCGTTCGGGTGGGCCGACATTCGACTGATCGATGCCAGCGTTCGCCATAACGAAACCGAGGCGGTGTTCGACGATCAAAACGTTCGGGCGCCATCTCACGACACGCCGTGATTCCGACAATATGAGTTCAACGAGGCGTGGGTCCTTGCCGGTCTTGTCCGCCCACGCGTGCGCTTGCCGGCCCGGTGTTACATCCGCCAGTGCCACAATCCGTCCTTCGGCTTTGGACACGATCTTTTGTGCGATCACCAGAACGTCGTGGGGACCAGCCGCGATGGTGGTCCGCTCCAGGGCTTTAGCCAGCAGGGCGACGAGATCGTCGCCAGGTGCGACCAACGGAACGTCCGGCAGCGCGGTCAGCGTGAGCGGTCTCAGCGGGGAGGTAGCAGTCGTCTGGTCAGCCATACTGCTTGCGCAACCGCGGCAGTATTTCGTCACCGTAAAGCTTGATGAAGCGTGACTGATCCGGTCCCGGCGCGTGAAAGACGAGGTGGTCGAAGCCCATCTCAATGTAGTGGGCGATCCGCGCAACGTGCTCGTCCGGGTCGGTCGACACGATCCAACGCGAGGCGGCGCGTTCGACCGGCAGAGCGTCGGACAGTCGCTCCATTTCGAGCGGGTCCTCGACCGACATCTTCTCTTCCGGTGAAAGCGCCAGCGCCGCCCAATGGCGAGTGTCGTGCATTGCGCGGTCGTGGTCGGTGTCGAACGATACCTTTACTTCGATCATGCGCTCGATGTCATTTTTCGTGCGGCCGCTTGCCTCGAGGCCGGCCTCCATGCCCGGGAGCAGCTTTTCGAGGTAAAGTGCGTCCGGCTTGCCGCTCGTGCATATGAAGCCGTCACCGGCGCGGCCGGCGTACTTGGCGACCATCGGTCCGCCGGCTGCAATGAATATCGGCACCGGCGTTTCAGGACGGTCGTAGATCGTGGCGTCGGCGGTCGTGTAGTAATCACCTTCAAAGGTGACGCGCTCTTCGGCCCAAAGCTGTTTGATCAGCCGGACGGCCTCGCGCAGCCTTGCAAAGCGCTCTTTCATCTCTGGCCATTCCATGCCGGTGGCCGGCACTTCGTTCAGTCCTTCGCCCGTTCCGACGCCCAGGATGATCCGTCCCGGAAACATCTGGCCCATGGTCCCGAACGCCTGCGCGACGATCGAGGGATGGTAACGGAAGGATGGCGTCAGGACGCTAGTGCCGATCTCTACGCGGCTGGTTTTCGCGCCCATCGCGCCCATCAGTGACAGCGAATAGGGCGCATGGCCGTTGGTGTGGCGCCAGGGCTGAAAATGATCGGAGACGAATACGCTATCGAAACCGTTTTCTTCCGCCTCGACCGTGAAATCGAGCAACTGATTGCCGGTGAACTGTTCGGCAGAGGCTTTGTAGCCGAGTTTGAGCACGTCCAGGCTCCTATTGTGACGCTGGCGTCCCGCCGTCGACGGGCGCCGTGTTTAATTCGGGGGATCATAGGGGAGAGGCGGGCATGCGCCAATGGCCCCGCGACGTTGATTATCGTGGCGGTACGATGCCGCGGGCCTGCAAACTGTTCGTTTCATCATACTGGTCATGTATGGTCTCGTAAAACAACCTTAGCAGGAGCCCAGAATGGCTGTTAAAATCGGATACCTGCTGCCGACCCGGGAGTTCGTGATGGCGGGCCGCCTGGAGGCGCGCCCGATCGTCGATCTTGCTGTCGAAGCCGAGGCAATTGGACTTGATAGCGTCTGGGTCGGCGACTCGGTCACGGCCAAGCCGCGTCATGACTGGCTGGTCATGCTCTCAGCCATTGCGGCGCGCACCAGCCGCGTCAAGGTCGGTACGGCGGTGCTCTTGCCGTTGCTGCGCAATCCAGTCCTTCTCGCCCAGCAGCTTGCAACACTCGACCAACTCGCCGAGGGGCGTGTCGTCGTTGGTGTCGGTATCGGCAACCAGTCGCCGGCCGGCCTTGCCGAGTTCGATGCTGTGGGGGCTGGCCACGACAAACGTGTCGGCCGACTGATTGAATATGTCGCGCTGATGCGTGCGCTCTGGCAGGGCGGCGCGGTGACATGGCCACCCGCTCAGCCGGCGCGTATCAGTGATGCCATCGAAGGCCGCTGGCCGTTGGCCGGTCAGGGTATAGGCATAACGCCCTATACGGTCGATGGCCCGCCAGTTTGGGCGGCCGGCAACGCGCCGGCAGCACTCAAACGCTGTGCACGATATTTCGATGGTTATTTTCCATCAGGGCCCAGCGACCCGGCAGTGTGGGCCGGCAATTGGCAGGCCGTGCAGGCGTCGGCTGGCGAGAGGGGACGGGATGCGCCGGAAATCACCGGCGCCGCCTATCTCACACTCGCCATCGATGACAACCAGGCGGCCGCCGATTCCCGGATGAATGCCTACCTGGAAGGTTACTATAACCGCCCAGCGGATCAGATCCGTGCCTATCAGGGCTGTTATACGGGAAACAAGGCTGGTGCGATCGATTGGCTTGGCCAGTTTGCAAGA
>CAZWCL010000160.1:0-7570 GCA_964632265.1 uncultured Hyphomicrobiaceae bacterium
CGCCGCGCCGCCCGGCATCGCCCCCTGCTATCCGCCAACGCCTGATCGGCAAAACCGCCCGCATCGCTTACACGTGGCGCGATGTCGCCGGGCTGATCTGGCGAAGGCGCGGTAACGTCAAAGAGTTAGATGTCCAACTCAAACCAGCGGTGCGCTTCAGCCACAGCGATTGCCAACGCAGCCACACTACCATGATCGCCCCCGACGCGGACTTCATATGACCGCAAATTCTACTCGCTCGCACGACAACAATGACGGGTTCGATTGTCTGGTCATGGGCGCCGGCCCCGTTGGCCTGACCCTGGCTCTGGCGCTTCGCCACGTCGGCCTTTCGACAGCTCTTTGCGGCACTATCCCAACGGCCCCGGATGGCGCTACGGATCTTCGGACGGCGGCACTTTTCGCCGGTAGCATTCGGCTGCTGGAGAACCTTGGCGTCTGGCCACATCTCCAACCTTACGCGACGCCTGTGGCGGCCATCCGCATCATCGACATGACGCGCGACATTCTACGCGCACCGACGCAGACTTTCTCGGGCGCCGACATCGGCGAAGAAATCCTCGGCTACAACATTCCCAATACCGCCCTGATCGACGCCTTGCTCGCCCGCTTGGACGCGCTCGCTCCATCGGGCAATGCGCGTCCCCTTGATTTGCTCGGCGCCAACATCACCCACCTCGACGTATCCGGCTCATCCATCGCGGCACTGGCCGCGACCAAATCAACGCCAATCAAGGCAACACTCGCCGTTGGCGCCGACGGCCGCCGTTCCATGGCTCGCCGCGCGGCCGGCATCACCACGCGCGAATGGGATCGCGGGCAAGCCGCCATCACGGCACATTTCGACCACGCCCTGCCCAACGGCCAGATATCCACAGAAATACATCTGCCGGAGGGCCCCTGCACGATCGTGCCCCTCGGGGCGCACCGCTCGAGTCTTGTTTGGATGGTGAAGACAACCGAAGCCAGACGCCTGGCCGATCTTCGGAAACAGGATTTTATCCTCGAACTCGAAAAGCTCTTTATCGGATTGATAGGCCCCATCACCAATCTCACGGATCGGGCCAGCTTCCCGCTCACCTCTTTGATCGCAAACCGGTTTGCGCAGCACCGTGTAGCCCTCGTCGGCGAGAGCGCCCATGCGTTTCCGCCCATCGGCGCGCAAGGCCTGAACCTCGGCCTACGCGACGTCGGCGCTCTTGCCGACACGCTGCAACAGGCGAAGGCGGCAGGCCATGATATCGGCTCAAACGCCGTACTATCGCAATATCACACTGACCGTTGGTCGGACATCACGGTACGTACGCATGCCGTCGACGCCCTGAACCGGTCGTTGAGTTCGCCGCCCCTGGGCCTTCTACGCGGCGCCGCGATGCACGCCGCCGGCGCATCAAGTCACCTCAAGCGATTTCTGATCGAGCGCGGCATGCGCCCTGTCGGCGATTGGCCCCCCCTTATGACCTGATGTCATGACCACTGGCACGACGAATTCCGCACCACCTCTTTGCGGTCGGCTGCGCCTCTGCTAAAGCCCGCCGATCATCTTTCCACAAACGAGCCCCACCACGCCCAAAAATGGCCTCCCCGCTTTCGATAAACCAACGCGTGCGCGATCTGCAGTATCTTGCAGAATACGGTGCCTTACGCGCCGTTGTCGGCTTGGTGAGACTATTTCCGCTGGAAACTGCGGCCGGCATCTCGGCACGCGCCTGGCGCACGCTGGCGCCGTTGATCGCCAAGAAGCGTCACCATCGCGCGCTGGCAAACATCGCCATAGCGTTTCCGGAAATGGACGAAGCACGGCGCCACGCCCTGCTGCTCAGGCATTGGGAAAACCTCGGCCGCGTCATGGTTGAAACCATGCAACTCGACCGTATCCTCAACGAACCACAACGCATTGATATCGCTAGCATGAAAGTGTTCTCGCGGTACCGCAACAAGCTCGGGCCGGCCATCGGAATATCGCTTCACATGGGCAATTGGGAGCTGGCAATCTGGCCATTGACTTCGGCGAACGCCGATCCTGCCGCCGTTTATCGCTCCGTCAACAACCCCTATGTCGACCGCTATCTCCGCGCCCAGCGCGCCGGCCTCTACCCTGGCGGACTGTTCGGCCGCGGCAAAGTTGACGGCGACCACGGCGATGATCAGAAAACCGCGCGCGCGATCACGGATTTCGTGCGCCGCGGCGGCCGCTTGGGCATGGTCTGCGATCTTTACGACCGCAAGGGAATACCCGTCCCCTTCTTTGGCAAGCCAGCCAAAACGCAGGCCATCGGCGCCATGATCGCCCGCCGGCTCGGCACCCGGATCTGGCTCTCGCGTTGCGTCCGCATCAAAGACAAGTCACGCTTTCGCATCGAGATTGTCGAACTGAAGGTCCCGCGCACCAGCAATCGCTCGAGCGATATCAATGCGATTATGGTCGCGATGCAGGCCCAGTTCGAAGCCTGGATTCGCGAGCATCCCGAACAATGGATGTGGTCCAACCGCCGTTGGAGTTAGATCGAAACAAAGCCCTCACCAATGCGAGGCAGGACCGGAGCCCATCATGAACACTCAGCGCACACCACAAGGTTTCTACAAACCGCTCGCCATTGGCGCGCCCGATCCCTACCGCGCGCTCCCTGTGCACCTTGAGCGCATGATTCACTTCATTCCCCCTCACATCGACAAGATCACGGCGAAACTCCCGGCCATCATACCAACCGTCGATATCGTCCTTGGTAATCTCGAAGACGCGATCCCCGCCGACGCCAAAGAAGCAGCCCGCCAGGGCTTCATCAAGATGGCGCGCGACAACGACTTCGGCGACACCGGCCTGTGGACCCGGATCAACTGCCTGAACTCACCCTGGGCACTCGATGACATAACCGCCATCGTGACTCAGGCTGGCGACAAGCTCGACGTGGTCATGCTCCCGAAAGTCGAGGGCCCGTGGGATATTCACTATCTCGATCAATTGCTCGCCCAGCTCGAGGCCCGTGCCGGCATATCCGAGCCGATCCTCATCCACGCGATTCTCGAAACGGCCGAAGGCGTGGCCAACGTCGAGGCCATTGCGCAGGCGAGCCCGCGTATGCACGGCATGAGCCTTGGCCCGGCCGACCTTGCCGCCTCTCGCGGCATGAAAACGACACGCGTCGGTGGCGGCCACCCTTCATATGGTGTGCTGCGCGACAAACAGTCCGGCGCCGACGAAGACCGCCGCCTCATCCAGCAGGATCTCTGGCACTACACCGTCGCCAAGATGGTCGATGCGTGCCAGCGCGTGGGGATCAAAGCGTTCTACGGCCCGTTTGGAGATTTCTCGGACCCTGCCGCCTGCGAAGCGCAATTCCGCAATGCCTTCCTGATGGGCTGTCATGGTGCTTGGTCGTTGCACCCTTCCCAGGTCGAAATTGCACAGCGCGTCTTCTCACCCGAGGTGGAAGAAGTCCTGTTCGCCAAGCGCATCCTCGAGGCCATGCCCGATGGCACCGGCGCTGTTATGCTTGATGGCAAGATGCAGGATGATGCCACATGGAAACAGGCCAAGGTGATCGTCGATCTTGCAAAGATCGTCGCACGGAAAGACCCTGAGATGGCGAAAGCGTACGGATTGTAGTGGCATCAGAGAAAACCGGGCTTGCAACCGGCGCTTCTTATCACCATCATCTGTTGTAATCCGCTGTTGCCGTGTTACCACGCTTTTTAAGCCACATAACCGGCTAACCCTTGACCACACGAACCATCTCGGTTTGCTGGTCGTCTTGAAAACAAATGGCAGACACAATCATTACTCCGATGGCTGACGCACGACCCAAGATCAGAACCGCGAAATTTGACGTGGGTGATATCGTACGCCACCGCTACCACCCGTTTCGCGGTCTCGTCTTCGATATTGATCCAGAATTCGCCAACACCGAAGAATGGTGGCTTTCCATTCCGGAAGACAAGCGCCCGAGCAAGGATCAACCATTCTACCACCTTCTCGCCGAGAACGATGAGACGGAATACGTCGCGTACGTGTCGGAACAAAACCTGCTCGAAGACGATAGCGGAGAGCCGTTGCGCCATCCGCAGATCTCTGAACTCTTCGAACAGGACGAGCAGGGCCAGTTCCGCGCCATCTTCCTCAACGCTCATTAGAACGGGTCCGACCCCAGTGGAATCGTTTTCGCGATTTCACTGGGGTCGGTAGTCCCGCTCTACACTATTGGAGTAGATCATTTTTTCCTGCCCGGATGCGAAAAAGCGCCAGGCGTCGCGAGCCAAATGAGTTCTTCAACAGCCTACTAGGCAGCGAGATGCCATCGCATCGCGTCTACCTCTTCGCCGCGTCCGGCTGGGTGCCCTGGCCCATGTCATAGCATGAGCCTGCGCGGACCCTGTCAGTGCGCCGTTTCACAGGCCGAACGCACGCAAACGCGCCATTCCCATGCCGTCCCCCGTTGATCCAGGCGACCGTTGGCGTCTGTAAAGCACAGACATCGCTGATAAAAAAGCGCCCTGCGAATTCTCATCGCAGGGCCCTCGGGTAAATCTCTTGCCGCTGCGCAAGCTATTGCTTCACGACAGCTTTCGGTTCGGGGATCTTCGCGCCGCTCCGTTTCGCACGCTCGGCAGCCAATATCTGCCTGCGCCGCGCGCCGAGTGCCTGCATCGCCTTGGCCCGCGCCGTCTGATAGGCTTCCAGGTCCGTCGGCTTGCCTTCCATGACCTTGGTAAAGCCGGAGAGACTGACTGGCACTTCAACAACCTGGCCGTCACCTCGGAACGCCTTAATGAGCATCACATGCCCTTTGCGCATATCATCGACCAATGGTTGTGGGGCAGGCACTTCAGCGTTGCAGCTACCGGGGCCACACCGCGTGTACCCGACCTTGAGGATCTTCAGCTTCTTCTTATCGACCTCTTTCTTGGCCTGCACCTTCGCCCACTGGTCTTTGCTGTAGACTGCGGCGAGGATACCCGGCTTTATCGCCATCTGCTGCGGTAGTGAAAAAGAGATAATCAGGCCGAGTTCATCGACCCCTTTGATCTGCTGGACCTGTACCGACATCGCGGCAAACGGCGCCAACTGTTCATAGCGCGTCCGACAGATCTCCTTCTTCTGCTGCGTCGGCTTGGCCTTTTTGTCTTTCGGGAAATGCGTAACCATCGATTCTTGGCACAACTTGACCCAAGCGACCTGCGTGTCAGAACTTTTGCCCTGCGCGAAGGCTTGGCCGCTGACTGCAAGACCTGCCACCAGCGACAACGACACGGCAAGCACGATCCGCCTCGATTGCTGTCCCCAACGTCTCATCATCTCTTGCTCCGAATGTCTCGCGTTCCTGTTACCGTCCCCGGCCGACCGGAAGCCATCTCTAGGCTCTAATACCAGCGCCGCGAAAAGTCCTATTGCCGACTTGCTCTGCGCCGCCCCGACCCTGCACGGGCCGACGCAAACATCGAGTGGCGCTCCTGGGGCGAATAAGAGTGAGATTGCGGCAAAGCCGTGACGATCCGATCTGAACCCCCAAGTGCCGCATCAAGTCGGCTCCGAAGTGGCGCTTTGGCCACGTCCGCGACATCGTTTCCGACGATCATCCTCAACTGACTTAGCAGAACGGGCTACAAACGTTACCCGCGCATCGTGACGCGGGACCATTTCTCCCCACCTTTCCCTCACACAGCCCTCGGAGCGCTTCGTGCACAGCCAGGAACGAGATCACACCATTGACAGGCGCGGTTGCCCGCGAGCGTCACAGGCGCTGGCGCCTTTGGCGGCCCTGATGGCCGGATGCCGCCAAGCCAGCCTGATAGGCATCGCTCGCGCACGCGTGGCGGCTTTTCTGTGTGCGCTCGTGTCTCTAGCTGCGTTGGCTGGCCCTACGATCGCTGAGGTCCCTCACCGCCACGCCCTTGCCATGCACGGTGAACCATCGCTCGCTGCGGGTTTCCCAAACTTTCCATATGTCAATCCGCATGCCCCGAAAGGTGGCCGGCTCAATCTTGGCGAAGTCGGCACATTCGACAGCTTGAACCCCTTTATCATCCGCGGCGTAGCGCCCGCTGGATTGCGCGGCTTGGTCTATGAAAGCTTAATGGCACGCAGCGCCGATGAGCCGTTCACTCTCTACGGACTCATTGCAAAATCGATTCAAGTCTCACCTGACCGCGACTGGATAGTGTTCCATCTTGACCCCGAGGCGCGCTTTTCCGACGGCCGCGCCATTACGCCGGACGATGTCATCTTTTCTCCCGATGTGTTGCGCCGCAAGGGACGCCCCTACCTGCGCAGCCATTACAACAAGGTCGCAAGCGTCACTCAGACCGGCCCGCGGTCCATCCGCTTCGATTTCGAGAGCAAATCCGATCGCGAAATACCACTGATCATCGCGCTGATGCCGATTCTGCCGAGTCACATCGTCGAGCCGGGAACGTTCGATCAGACATCTCTGGCACCCCCGATCGGTAGCGGTCCCTATCTCGTCGACAAAATCGAGCCGGGCAGCCGTCTGGTCTACAAGCGAGACCGTGATTACTGGGCCCTCGACCACCCCGTTCGGCGCGGACAGCACAACTTCGACACCCTGGAGGTGACCTTTTATCGCGACGCCACGGCCATGTTCGAGGCCTTTAAGACCGGCGCGGTACATGTTCGCTGCGAGACCGATCCAGGCCGCTGGATCGAGAGCTATGACTTCCCAGCCATCCGCGAGGGCCGGGTATGGAAAAAGGCACTTGAAGTCGGCAAGCCAGCCGGCATGGCAGGGCTGATCTTCAACACCCGGCGCCCGAAATTCGCCGACCCGCGCGTCCGCCGCGCGCTCATTCTCATGTTTGATGGACCCGCCATCAACCGAACTCTCTACCATGGACGTTTCGTGCGCTCGCACAGCTTTTTTGCGCGCTCGAGCCTGTCATCTTTCAAACGTCCGGCAACCGAACTCGAGCGCCGTCTCCTCGCCCCGTACCCCGACGCCGTACTGCCCAAGCTGTTCGATGGCACCTGGCGATTGCCAGCCCCCGCTGATCAGTCGGCGCGCCGCGAAATCCTCCGCCAGGCACTCGGACTGATGCGCGATGCCGGCTACAGGCTGGAACGGCGCCAACTGGTATCGTCGAAAACCGGAAGACCTTTTGAAATCGAATTCCTCGTCTCGACGAACGCCCAGGAACGTCTCGTCCTCACCTATGCACGCACATTGGCACGGCTCGGCATTAAGGCCGACATCCGCAAAGTCGAAGCATCGCAGTTCTGGGCGCGCATCGGCCAGTTCGAATTTGACATGATCCAGTGGCATTACTCAGCGTCCTTGTCGCCCGGCAACGAGCAGATCAATCGCTGGGCGAGTTCCCACGCCAATATCAAACGCAGCCTGAACTACGCCGGCGCCCGCAACCCGGCCGTCGACGCCATGATCGATAAGATGCTCGAGGCCTCTGAGCGCCCCGCCTTTGAAGCAGCCGTCCGCGCATTCGACCGTACGCTTTTGTCAGGCCACTACTTGATCCCGTTGTTCCACCCTCCCGCCTAGTGGGGTGCGGACTGGTTTCATCTCCAGCCTCCGCGGTGGCCCCGTATGCCGTCTACGGGTTG
>CAZWCL010000161.1:0-7551 GCA_964632265.1 uncultured Hyphomicrobiaceae bacterium
GGAGCGATCAGAGCGCCAACGGCAAACCCAAGCGCAAGAACCACCGCACCGATCAAGAAACGACGCGCCCGCAAACGCGAAAGTCGGTCGCCGCCCGCGCCGTCCGATCCCGTCTTGTCTTCACTCACTTTTTTCTCTCCCGGCAAATTACCTCATTGGTCGAGCAATGCCTCGTCATAGACATGATAGGTCTGAGACTTCGGCTTCACTTTATCTTCCTCGTTGACGTAGCGGATGGAAGACTGTCCGGCGAAAGCTGCGGGTAGCAACATGACGCGAATGAAGCGGCTCGGCACATCCATGTCGGCTTGCGCAAAAACCGGCTCCGGTCCGGCTTCAAACCACGGGGCGCCCGGCCCCATCATATGACTTTGACCCTCTGTATCAATCCGGATCGAGCCTTCCTTGAGGCAACGGATACCTGGTCCCTGATGGACATGCAGCATCGCCGTGCCAGCCGGCGGGAACGCGACGCTGTCGAGACGCACCAAAAGCTTATCTGCAATGTCGGAAGGTTGGATAGACGCCGCGAGACGCAGCGTGCTGCGCACATCGTCAAGCGACCAATCACCTCCGGCGCTACTGAATTGCCACCGCCAGATCGTGGCGCCGTCTTCACCAGCGGCAAGTTCGCAGCGGCTAGTCTTCACAACGCCCTTGTCCGCGGTGAAAAGCGTCCCATCGACCATGGCGGAACCGGCAGCGACATAGAGCGCATGGCCAGCGCCATCGCCATAGCAGATGCTTTGACCGGCCTCGGGAATATCTTCGTAAAGCCTCAACTCATACGCCACCGGCCGAATCCTCCTGTTGCCTTCACGCCCTGAACCACGGCAGCCATGGGCCACCAAGCCGACCCGATTTGGCGCGCGGCCTGAACTCTGTCATCGCGTGATCGCATCCCATTTCAATGGCTCACCACGCCTCAGCGCCCGCCGCGCGCGCTGTCCAATCACCGTATCATAATGCTTCGGCGCAAGGCCATGACCAGGCCGGATTGAACGGACGTTATCCGAACTCAACGCTTCGCCAACTTCGATATCCTTGACGACATAGAGAGAGCGTCGAAATACGATACTGCCCTGCTCGGAACCTTTGAGATCATAGTGCACGCGTCCGCGGGCCGCCCATGCGGAACGACAGTCGTCTACCAGGCGTCTGAACTCATCAGGCTCCAGACTGAAAGCTGAATCTGGCCCGCCGTCAGCCCGAGACAACGTAAAGTGCTTCTCGACGATCGCCCCGCCAATTGCCACGGACGCGGCCGCGACCGCCGTCCCGTGCGTGTGATCCGACAAGCCTGAGACAACATCGAACGCATCGGCCAGGTGCGGAATGGTGGCTATGTTTGAATCCGCCGCCGGCGCCGGATAGGATGAAACGCAATGCAGCATCGCAATCTCGCCACAGCCAGCTTCACGGGCAGTCGCAACTGCATCCTGCATTTCGGCGAGATTCGCCATACCGGTGGAAATAATCATCGGCCGCCCCTCCCGCGCTACCCGGCGTATGAGTGGCAGATCGACGATCTCGAACGAAGCGATCTTGTAAGCCGGCGCCTCGAGGTCCGCGAGCAGTTGAACCGCGCTATCGTCGAACGGTGTCGAAAACAGCGTTACGCCCAGGTCGCGCGCGCACCTGAAGAGCGCCTCGTGCCACTCGAACGGGGTCTGCGCTTCGCTATAGAGATCATAGAGCGTGCGGCCGTCCCAAAGACCGCCGGAAACGCGAAAATCATCACGGTCGCTGTCGATCGTCAGCGTATCCGCTGTGTAGGTCTGGAGCTTGATCGCGTCGGCACCTGTCTGAGCGGCAGCCTCGATCGACTTGATCGCGCGCTCCAGATCACCGTTGTGGTTCGCTGATATCTCGCAGATGACATAAGGCGGGTGCGCAACGCCAATCTTCCGCCCTGCGATGGTAATTTCTGGGTCACCCATATTGTGCCTTCGTCAAAAAAGAGCAGCAGTGGAGCTAACCGTCATGCGGTCTTGAGCCGTCCAATGAATAGCACACCACATCATCGGATAGAGCATCATGTTGCGCCGAAAATCCGAGCCGTTCGAACAAACGCCGCGAGGCAGCATTGTCGCTGCGGACCTGCCCAAAAAGGCGCGCGTCCGGCCTTCTCGACCGCACATGCCTGCACCCAGCCTCAAGAACTTGCGCACCAATCCCCCGCCCGCGCCAGTCCGGCGCCACAAGAAAGCTGATCGCAAACAGCTCCTCGCCCTTCTCACCATCCACAGCATCGAAGCGGATCATACCAACCGGCACATCGTGGCACTCGGCGACAAGAAGATGCCGGTGCCTATCGGCCAGAACGCCAGCAAACCATTTGAGATGTTCCGGCCAAGGGACGATCCGGCTATCGAGAGAGTTGGCCCGGCTGACTTTATCATTGCGCCACTGCCAGAGCTGATCGGCGTCCGCCGGCTGTGCAGACCTGAGATTCAGCACACTGTCGTCGTGTGTTTGCGCGAGACAGCCTGCCCCCCCACCTTCGACCAGATGCCGAAGCCCCGACCACACTCGCGCCGCGCCATGCCCGTCAGTGACGGCCGCCGCCGCAGCACTCATCCGGTGCAAATCGTCCCGGGACAGGCTGGCAAGCGCATTCACCGCACGCGCATCCTGATCGGCGCCGCATTCCACCACCACAACCGCCCCGGCCTCGGCCAGCGAAGAGGCGACAAGGTGTTGATTGTCAGCAACCACAACCATGACGGTCGGCAATCCGAGACAGCAACGCTCCCAACTCGTCGAGCCACCCGCACCGACCGCAACATCCGCATCGGCCATTAGCGCTGCCATATTGGTGACATCAACATGCAGCGACACATGCCCGAAGGTGTCAGCCAGATGCCGCAACTCCATCAGGCTCGGCGCATTCGGACCAACCACGACATCCAAGAGAAAATTGCTTTCACTCGCCAATAGGGCCCGAACGATCGCCGCCGTGATCCCCCCGACATCGGTCAGGCCAAGCGATATGAGACAACGAAGCCTACCCGATCGGCCCGCACGCGCATCGAGCGCTGCGCGCCGCGCCTGCACAAACTCCGGTCGCAGAAGTGCATAGCTTGCCCCCGCCAGAACCGTCGCTCGCTTTGGAACAAGACCTTCGTAGTCCGACACGGCCCGCCCCCACGTCGTATCGATCAAGAGGTCGCAATCGTGCACCCGTTCGGCAAGATCATCGATAACGGCGATTGAGCCGGTCTTGTCTCTAAGTGCCCTCTCGAAATGCCGGTCCGAGCGATAGCTGTCGACAATGACAAGATCACTCGGCGCCACTTGCAGGCCACGCGAAGAAACCGGATCATCGGCAATCAATGTCTCGAACCCCGCCGCCGCCAGCCGCGGCACGGCTGTGAAGGCCTCCCGGTTGACGCAAAAGGTTACGTCGCAGACACTATCGCGCGCCACCGCCGCCAGCGTGAGACACCGCATGACGTGTCCGCCGCCGATTAGCGCCGAAGCTTCCGTGACAATAGTGATCTTCATGATTGGGTGCTCTCGCGCAGACCGGCCGCTAGCTCGCCGCTGAAATACTGTGGCAGGCATTGATGGCGGCGACATCAGGGCGCGATCTCAGAATGGCGTCGACGTCGAACCAACGCGCCACGCGGTCTTCCGGCAGAAGCGGCCACAGTGCACGCAGAAACTGCAGATCCTCTGGATAATCGAGGGTCCAACGATGGCAGGCCGCATCACCGTCCGGCCCGGCCAGATGAACAGCCTGCGCGCCCGCTGCCCTCTTGATCCACGGGCCGACGTGCTCGCGGTCATAAGGCTCCTGGGCCTGCGCCACGGCGGCCTCGAGCGTCGCACGCGGAAAAACCTCGCAATCAAGCCCATGAGGCCACTCGCGTCTCAGATTATTCGAAGCGTAAGGCGCAGCGCGCTGTCGCTGCAGCGCCAATGTTGCACCGCACACCTCTGGGTCGATCAGCGGGCAATCGCATGTTATGCGCACGATAACATCGGCCGCCGTCTCGTCGGCCGATCGCGCATACCGCTCCAGTAGATCGGTTGGGTGGCCGCGCACGACCACAACGCCGGGCATCTCCCGGCAAAAATCGGCCAGCGGGTCATCGATCGCAAGATCACTCGTCGCGACACAGACAGCGGCAACACCGGGAATCTTTAGCGCCCGCATCAGGCAATGCCAGACAACCGGCCGCCCGCCGAGATCTTCAAGCACCTTACCCGGCAGGCGCGACGAGCCCATCCGCGCCTGCGCGATCACGACAGCGCGGCTCACGCAGCCCCCGTCCGGCGCGGCGTAGCTCCATCCTCGAGGGCCTTCTTCAGTGCCACGATCACCTCATCCTGTTGCGCATCGGTTAGCGTGGGAAACAGAGGTATTGTCAAGGCACCAGCGTAGTACAATTCCGCGGTCCGGCAATAGTCGGCCGAAAACCCGAGCGCTCGATAGTATGGCTGCTTGTAGACCGGAATATAGTGAACGTTGACATAAACTCCCGCCGCTCGCATGGCCTCGAATACGGCGCGGCGATCGACGGCACCAGTATCGCAGACAATCGGATAGAGATGGAGAGCCGATCGGGCTTCTGGCAACTGATAAGGCAACGTTATCGGCAGCCCCGTAAGCTCGTCGTCGTAGCGCGCAGCCATTTCATGGCGACGCGAGACGATCTCATCAAGGCGGCTGAGTTGGCTGAGCCCGAGCGCCGCATGAACATCTGTCATGCGATAGTTGAGACCGAGCTCAATCTGCTGATAGCTCCACGGCCCATCCACCTCTTCCGTCATCAGCGCCTCATCGCGCGTCACCCCATGAGAAACGAGCCTTCGCATTTTTTGCGCAACTGCATCATCATTCGTCAGCGCAGCCCCCCCTTCAGCCGTCGTAATGATCTTGACCGGATGAAAGCTGAAAACAGTCACATCGCTAAAACGGCAAGAGCCGACCGGTTCTCCGCGATAGCTGCCTCCGACGGCGTGCGATGCGTCCTCAACGATCTTAAACCCGTAACGCTTTCCCAGTTCGTGGATCGCCGCCATCTCACAAGACTGTCCGGCGAGATGAACCGGCATGACGATATCAGGCAGCTCGCCGCGGCTTTCCGCAGCCCGAAGCTTCACCGCCAGCGCATCTGCGCACATGTTGTAGGTCCGCGGATTGATATCGACGAAATCGACATCGGCACCAGCCAGACGCGCCACGTTCGCCGATGCGACGAACGTTATCGGGCTTGTCCACAGCCGCCCGCCCGGACCCAAGCCTAGCGCCAGACACGCAACATGCAGCGCCGATGTCGCGCTGTTGGCCGCCACCGCATAGCTGCTCTCGCACCGCGCCCGGAGTGCATCTTCGAAAGCTGGCAGTTGTGGCCCCTGTGTCAGGAAATCCGATCGGAGTACTGCGCTGACAGCCTCGATATCCGCTTCCGATACATGCTGGCGGCCATACGGGATCATGCCACCTCTCCGGTGCTTTGATACGGTCCGCCAAGCTTTGCGAGAGCGGGGTCGGCAGCGATCAGTTCGCGAAGCTGCGCCACGGTAAGAAATTCCTCGTTGTCACCGCTACTATAGCTCTGCCCTATTGGGAACCGGGCCACATTATGCCTTTTACAATAATCGTCGATTGTATGGCTCGCCGACGACGGCAGGATAGCGAAGTAACGCCCGAGATCCACCGTGTTGTAGCTGTCGCTGACAGTAATCATCTCCTCATGCACTTTTTCACCTGGTCGTATCCCGACGATCTTGTGCTCGCAATCCGGCCCCACCGCCTCCGCGACGTCCATAATGCGATAGCTCGGTAGCTTTGGCACAAAGATCTCACCGCCATCGCCGGCACCGAGCCCCCAAAGCACCATATCCACACCCTGTTCGAGCGATATGTTAAAGCGGGTCATCTCTGGATCGGTGATCGGCAGCACGCCCGACCGGCGCTGCGCCAGGAAAAACGGAATGACCGACCCCCGGCTACCCATCACATTGCCATAACGCACGGCGCTAAACCGGATATCCCGGCTGCCGCGAATATTGTTCGCTGCCGTGAAAAGCTTGTCCGAGCAAAGCTTGGTCGCACCATAAAGATTGATCGGCGCTGCCGCCTTGTCCGTCGATAGCGCCACCACCCGGCTCACATCTGTCTCAAGACACGCCTCGATCACGTTTTGCGCACCAATCACGTTGGTCTTGATGCACTCGAATGGATTGTACTCCGCCGCGGGAACCTGTTTGAGCGCCGCGGCGTGAACGACGAACTCAATGCCATCAAATGCGCGCCGCAACCGTTCAGCGTCGCGAACGTCGCCGATGAAATATCTCAGAGCCGGAAACTTTGCCGGATTGAGTTCCTGCGCCATCTCGGACTGTTTAAGCTCGTCACGGCTGAAGACCACGAGACGGCGCACGTCCGGCCACTTCGCAAGAACCGTCCGCACGAACGCCTTGCCGAAAGACCCGGTACCACCGGTAATCAGAACAGATCGCCCCGAAAGCGAGAAATCACTCATCACAGAACCTATGCAGCAAGCTTGGCGACCCTGGCGCCATGTTTACCCTGCTTAGCCCTTCGCACCAGCCCTCGCAACGAATCCCACCGCCACCGTTCGACGGCCAACCGGCGCCCTCGCTCCAACGAAACCCGGTATCTGCACACAAAAGCGTTGCCCAAAACCCACAACTAACTCTCCAAAGACACCCACTCATCCGCCGTCATCAGCCTAGTCGTGGTCGCCCCTTCATCGCACGGAACCGTCAAACGAAAAGATTAACCGCAATTAAGCTCCGTTAAAATACACCCAATAATTCTACGTTTTTATCAGACTCAAAAACCGCAAAAAGAAAAATCAACAAAACAGCATAGCCCTTTACGTTAGCGGGTCAACCTGAGGCTGGCACAGCACAACCTGTTACAGTTCTAGCCAGTTTATTTTTCTCCCAAAGAGAACCAAATTCTAATATTTCATCCTGATTCACCTCGGGACTGCAAAAACACTTTCTTCCCATTGTAGCTAGCGTTTTGAAGACAAAACGACTTGTGCTTATTTATAAAACTTGCAAAACAAGCCAACATTCATATCCTCAGCTCAAAGACTTAATGTGCTTCGCTTGGTTTGGCGTATTTATTAATGAAGCGATGAGTATTCAGGCGTTGGTTTCGGCGTGCGTTGTATCGAGTTCCATTCAAAAGAACTGTTGTTTACGCAGCGGTTAGAGCGGACAGCCAAGAGGCAACAATGTCGTTTCTCATCGGTTCACTACAGAACGCAGCCACCTTCACCTCGAAGGCATTTGGGAGCGCCATTGGCCGGCTTGCTCAGCTGTTCTGTATTACCGCAATATCGTTCATGCTTGCAGCCACAGGTGTATCCGCAGCAACCACCGTGAACCTCACCTACAACGCCGGACTCTCAGGATCAGGGCTGATTGTCCTGAGCGATCCAACAGGTACTTTCCGTATTGACATCACCGTTTCAGGCGGGTCCATATTTATTGGCGGCGATACCGTCAGTACGTCTTTCTTCAACGCTAGCGACACGCCTACAATGAACATTTCTGCGAACT
>CAZWCL010000162.1:0-7548 GCA_964632265.1 uncultured Hyphomicrobiaceae bacterium
CCCAGAAACGCGGATCGTGGTGGGCGCCGTAGGCAAACAGCACCACGCGGTCGCCCGGAAGGACCTTCTTGCCGCCGATCTCGTCTTCCTCGGCTGCGACGCGGATCAGGCCCCAGATCGGGGGGTAGAGCCGCATCGTTTCCTGGATGACCGCACGGGTGTAGGCAAGCGCGGAATAGTCCGCCGCGGTCGGCTGGCGGTCGCCCAATACCTCTTCGCCTTCGGCGCGAATTCGTTCGGCTGCCTCCGGATGCTTCGACGTCAGATACATCGCCCATGCGAGGGTGAGCGCCGTGGTCTCGGTGCCCGCCCACAGGTACTGCTTGAATTCGTCGACGGCCTGGGCATGGTCGAATTCAGGCACGCTCTCGTCGGCGACAACCGCCTCGATCATCTTCAGAAGCGTTTTCTCGCGATGTTCGCGCGGGTCAGCGGCCAGCACCTGCTCCGGCACTTCCCACCACGTTTCCATTGCCTTGGCGGCGTCCTCGTCAGTGACCTCGAAGTCGGCACCGGTCGTCTTTTTCAGCCGGATCGCCTTGTGGTTCATGACATCGGTATAGGTCTTCACGCACTTGAATACGAAGTGCGGATTGAACGGCATATCGCGGTCGAACAGCGCCTTACAAATCATGTCGGCGGCCAACGTCCAGGTCTGCTCGACCATCTCGAAGGTCTCACCAGTCTCAGCCATCTCATGCCAGACCTTGGTCTTAGCGTCGATCGCCTCGACAAAATACGGCACGTAGTCGACAAACATATCGGGATGAAATGCCGGCTGCTGGGGCATGCGGATCTTCTGCCACAATGCACCATCATGCGTTATCATGGACTTGCCGAAAACCGGGCGCAGGCCATCAAAATATTTCTCGTAGTTGTTCGCATTCGAGACGAGCACGTGCTTGAAGTGGTCAGGCTCGGACAGAAGAAGAATACGCTGGTTGGCAAGATTAATTGATATTGCGCCACCGTATTTCGATGTCATCCGGCGCAAAATCAACATCGGGTCTTCGCCACCCTTGAGCAGCGGTGTCAGCTTGAACCAGATCGACGACTCGTCGCCAAGACCCTGGGCGTGTGCCGGCGGCTGTACCTCGGTCTCTGCCTCGGTCTCGTCAGCGTTCGTGCGGGCAGCAATTGCCGAAGCGGTTTGGATTACCGACATGATCAGTGTCTCTCTTGCTTGGGCTGGCCAACGATACTCGAACGATTCGACGCGCCGGAGAAGCGCCTAAAAGGCGCGTTAAAACGTGACCGCGCACCCGTCCAGCCGAATTAAGCTATTTAGCGCGGACCCAGGGGGGCTGCAAAAGACATGCCGTTAATCATGGTGAACAATCGGTAAGCGATGCCAAACTGCATCGCTTACATGCCGCCTAATCCCGGCACGAGAAGACGATCCCCGGGATCGAGGACGCCATATGCCTCTGTGCCGACGCCATCGAACGTGGCAAGGCCGCTGGCCACCCAGGCCAGCGCCTGCGGATAAATCGTGTGCTCGGCGGTCAGGACGCGGCCGGCCAGCGCGTCCGGAGTGTCACCCGGCAGCACCGGCACGGCGGCTCGGGGGTCACAAAGTGAACCGAGCAACCCACGATCTTCGCGCCGAGGGCGAGGGCGCGCGCGTGCGTGTTCAGCCCCTTGAACGCCGGCAACAAACTTGGATGGACATTGATCATCGCACCGCGGCGGCGATTGACGAAGTCGGCAGTGAGCAGGTGCATGAAACCGGCAAGCGCCACGATTTCGACGCCGTGGGCATCGAGAGCCTCGTTGAGCGCCGTTTCGAAGGCTTGGCGCGTGTCAAAGGCCTTGTGATCGATCACGGCAGTTGGCAGGCCCCGCTCCGCCGCCCACTGAACACCCGCTGCATCAGCGCGGTTCGACAGAACAAGCGCAATCGATGCGGGATAGGCTGGGTCGCGCGCGGCACCTGCCAGCGCCTGCATGTTCGAGCCGCGTCCCGAGAGGAGAACCCCGACCCGTTTCCTGCCTGCCTCGTTCATGATGCCTCGAACCTCAATTCACCGGTCAACTTGACCCGCTGGCTGACCGGCTGGCCACTGCCTTCATCGGGTCCGGCAACCTCGATGCGGCCGATCACGGAAGGCTTCTCGCCTTCGCGCTCGAGCGCTTCACAGACAGCTTGCGCCTCGGCCTTTGACGCGATCACCACCATGCCGATCCCGCAGTTGAAAGTGCGCGCCATTTCCGCACCATCGAGGGCGCCGGCATTCTGCAGCCAGCCAAATACCGGCGCGGCCTGCCAGCTCTCAGCTTCGAGGGTAACCGAGAGGTGATCCGGGATCACGCGGGGGATATTCTCGAGAAGGCCGCCGCCAGTGATGTGCGCCAGCGCTTTAATGGCACCTGTTGCGCGTGCCGCGGCCAAAAGCGGGCGCACATATATGCGGGTGGGCTCCAGAAGCGCCGCGGCCAGTGTACGGTCGGGCGCGAACGGTGCCGCATCGGCCCAACCGAGACCAGCATCAGCGACCAGCCGGCGGACGAGTGAATAGCCGTTAGAATGAACCCCGGATGAGGCAAGGCCGATGACGACGTCGCCAGCTTCGAGATTACTCAGCGGCAATAACCGGCCGCGCTCGGCGGCGCCGACGGAGAACCCCGCCAGGTCATAGTCGCCCGCAGCGTACATCCCCGGCATTTCAGCCGTCTCACCGCCGATCAGGGCGCATCCGGCCTCGCGGCAGCCGTCGGCGATGCCGGCGATGACATCCGTTGCAACGGCGATGTCGAGGGCCGAACAGGCGAAGTAGTCAAGAAAGAAGAGAGGCTCGGCGCCTTGAACGACGATGTCATTGACACACATGGCAACGAGATCAATGCCTATCGTGCGATGCCGGCCGGTCTCTATCGCGATCTTGAGCTTGGTTCCGACGCCGTCGTTGGCGGCGACCAGTATGGGATCATCGAAGCCAGCCGCCTTGAGATCAAAGAGGCCGCCAAAGCCACCAATGTCGCTCCCCGCGCCAGCTCGGCGTGTTGCCTTGACCAACGGGGCGATGGCACGGACCAATGCGTTGCCGGCCTCGATATCAACGCCGGCATCGCGGTAGGTCACCGGCGCTGCCGGCGCGGGCCGATCATCGTCAGACGGTGTAGAAGACATGGACACCTCTATTCTGCTCAGTCCGAATGATCGTTCACCTTCTGTTTCGCGGCCGGGACGGCGGCGCGGTGCGCGAACGTTATGTGGCCCGATGGGCGGAGGTGGACCTCAATGTCGTGAATGCAGACGCCTCGGCCATTGACCCGAAGCCCATTTTCGCCGCAATAGCCCGTAATGCGTTGCGGCCTCGTAGCAGATCGATGATCGCCACGGCAATACGCGGGGACGATTTTGGAAATGAGCGCTAAACTACCCAAAGCCATGCCAGCGGCGGCGAGCAGCCAACCAAGCCGGCCAATGCAGCGGCAGGCGACGTGCGGTCAAGGTGTCGGCGCTGCCGTGCTCGCCCTCCTCTTCGTCGTGGTCACGGCGCCGGTCAGTTGGGCGCAGTCTGCGGGCGACCGCCTTTTCACGATCGCCAAGTATCCGGTCGAAGCCACCAGTTCGAATGCGGTCGCAGCCAAGCGCGAGGCTATCGACAAGGGCCGGCGCGCCGCATTCCGGTCGCTCCTCAAACGGCTGGTGCCGGCGTCATCGCAAGCGATGATCAAACAGATCGAGAAAGTAGACCCAAAGCCCTACGTCAGCGGCATGCGCGTGCTCTCCGAGGAAAACTCGCGGACGCAATACATCGCGACACTCGATTTCTCCTTCGATGCCGAAGCCGTGCGCAGCCTCCTCGGCCAGCATGGCGTGCCGTACGTCGATCAGGCCGCGCCAACGACGAACCTGCTGCTTATATATTCAGCGCCCGCCGGCGCCTCGGGGGCGATGAGCGAAACCCGGGGTGGGCGGTCGTGGCGGTCGGTCTGGGCCGGGCTCGATCTCGCCAATTCGGTGGCACCCGTCCGGCTCGTGCGGAAATCCGGGCAACTTGGCGCGGATACGCTCGATGCGTTGCGGCAGGCGGACGCGCAGGCGCTGGCAAAGCTCGGGAGCGATTACCAGACCTCGCAAATAGTCATCGCTGAAGCACGGCCCGATCCGAAGTCGAAGACGCTCGCTGTGACCGTTGCGGGCCAGGATGCGGTCAGCCGTTTCACGGTGACCACGCAATACGGTCTCGATAGCGATTTCATCTACTCGCTCGAGCTGGCCGCAGTGATCGCGCAGGGTGTTCTCGAAGGGCGCTGGAAGACGGATCAGAGTGGTGGCGCCGGCGGTGTCATGGCCGCCGCCGGTGGTGCGCCGACGCCGTTACAAATCCTCGTCGAATTCAGCAACCTCGGACAATGGCAACGTCAGCAACAGGTGCTGTCGTCAACGCGAGGGGTGCGCAACATGAAGGTCGGATCGCTGTCCGGGCGCAGTGCCAGCGTTTCGCTCGTCTTTCCCGGTGGCGGCGAGGCGCTGCAGGCCGCGGTCGGCCCGCGCGGGCTCACTCTCGAGAACATCAATGGGTTCTGGATACTGCGCTGAGACCAAGTCGGCCCACACCTGTTGAATACGGGGAGATTACAGACGCCTCCCGTTATTCCCGTTTTTGACCGTTGTCATCTGCGCGAACTATCGTCACGCAGTATGTCGGCCGTGCCGGTTCCGGCCGAGGTCACAATTGCTGGCATCACAATCGAGGAACGAGCCGGATGGTAGACAAACGCAAGAAGCAGAAGCAGGCGCTTTTCTGGCTCGCTCTTGGCATCGCGTTCATCGTCGCGATCCTGATGCTGCAGGAAATCCTGCTGCCGTTCGTCGCCGGCCTCGTGCTCGCCTACGCGCTCGACCCGGTCGTTGAGCGCCTCGAACGCATCGGTGTCGGCCGCCTCATCGCCTCGAGCGTGGTGGTGCTGCTGCTGCTCATAATTTTCATTCTTGTCCTGGTGTTTCTGGTGCCACTGCTCATAAAGCAGGCGCAGCAATTCATCGCATCGGTGCCCAGCGAGGTCGAGCGTCTGGCGCCGATTCTCAATGACTGGGCGCGTGAACAGCTCGGGCCGCGCTTCGATACGCTGAGTGCGGCGGTCGAGGAAGCCGTTTCGAGTTCTTCAGCGGATTGGGCCGGCTACGCGGGCGTCGTGCTCAATTCGATCTGGGCACGCAGCGGTGCAGTGATCGACTTCCTGTCGATCCTTTTCATTACACCGATTGTCGTCTTCTATTGGCTGGTGGATTGGCCGAAGATGTTGAAAAGTCTGGGCGAATGGCTTCCCCGCGATCATGAAAACACGCTTAGGACACTGGCCGGCGACATCGACAGGGCCGTTGCCGCGTTCATTCGCGGACAAGGCGTCGTCTGTCTCGTGCTCGGCACGCTCTACACGGTCGGCCTGAGCACCATCGGTCTCGACTATGGATTGTTGATCGGGATCGCTACCGGCGTAATGTCGTTCGTGCCGGTCGTCGGCACCCTTCTCGGTCTCGTTACAGCTTCGATCGTCGCTGTTGTGCAGGGTTGGCCCGATCTGACGCTGCTGCTCCTCGTGATTGGTATATTCGCGTTGGGACAAGCGCTGGATTCGGGCTTTCTTTCGCCGCGCATCGTCGGGCCGGCAATCGGCCTCCATCCGGTGGCACTGATCTTCGCCCTTATCGTGTTCAGTTATCTGTTCGGGTTCGTCGGCGTCCTGGTCGCCGTGCCGGTATCGGCCGCGATCGGCGTGCTGATACGCTTTGCATTGAAGCTCTATCTCAAGAGCCCGATCTACAAGGGTAGCGGCAAGGCGGAACCCGTCGAGCAAACACATGATGATCCCAATACCATCGGCTCTCAGTAAACCGTCGGAAGTGGACCCCGTGCCAGATATTAGCTCCGAGCCCCGGCAACTTGTTTTCGACTTGCCGCAACTCGATGCCTTCGAGGCCGAGGATTTTCTCGTCAGCAGGTGTAATCAGGCCGCTGTCGACCTCATCGGCCAGTGGCCTCAGTGGCCGGGTCATGCAGTCATCATCGCGGGGCCCGCGGGCAGTGGCAAGTCGCATCTTGTGAGCGTATGGCGGCAAAGATCGGATGGCCAGGCGGTCGCCATGGCCGACCTAACGGCGGAGACCGCGCTGCACTTTGCGCGCACGCGCAAGCTTGCGATCGAGGATGTGGCCGGCATGACAGGCGACCCGGAGCAGATCCTGTTCCATCTTCTCAATCAGGCGCGAGAGGGCGGCCAGCTCCTCCTGACGATGCGCCAGCCGCCCGGCCAACTCGAGATTGCGCTGCCGGATCTGCGTTCAAGACTGCGCGCGCTGCCGGTGGCCCAGATCGATGCAATCGATGACGCGCTTTTGTCGGGACTGTTGGTAAAACTCTTTGCCGACCGCCAACTGTCCATCGATCCCGGTGTCGTGAAGTATCTTACGTTGCGCATCGAACGATCGGCGGCGGTGGCGCAGGACGTGGTGGCCCGGATTGACCGGCTGGCGCTCACAACGCACCGCAAGGTTTCGCGGGTGCTGGCCAGCGAGGCCCTGGCATCGGTCGATGCCGACGGCGAATAAGGGGCGCGATAACCCTTTCGGGCTTCGCGCCGCCGGCCCGGCCCTCTGGACTGGCTCTGGCCTGGTGGCTGTGGCGTCGCTCTGGCTTGGCGGCTCTGGGGGCGTTCGGTAGTCTCAGGGCACACTCTGTCGCAATTCAGCAACTTGAGTGGGATACGGGATCACGAAGGCGTCCATTAATAGGCTTGCCGGCGCGCCCATTGATCCCGATGCGCGCGACGCGCAATATACTATTCCGTGCCTGAACCATATTCGCCGCCCGAAGGAGAGTGCACGATGTCGTCTTCGTCGTCGTCCGTAGTTTCGCTCCGCAAGGGGCCTGACGGATCTGAGGCCGCCAGCTTACCTGACGTGCCTTCCGACGCCAGTCAGCGTTATTACAACCGCGAACTTTCGTGGCTGCAGTTCAACCGCCGCGTGTTGGCTGAGGCAAAAAACGAACGCAATCCGCTGCTCGAACGACTGCGGTTTCTGGCGATTGCGGCGTCGAACCTGGATGAATTCTTCATGGTGCGCGCGGCCGGCCTCATCGGGCAGAACCAGGCCGGCGTGGGCAAGCGCAGCATCGACGGCCTGACCCCCGCGCAGCAGCTTGGAAAGATCAAAGATTTCACGACAGCATTGGCCGGCGACAAGGTGGCGTGCTGGCAGAGCCTGCGTGGCAAACTTGAAGGGATCTCCGTTTTTCTTATCGAAGAAGACGACCTTTCCGAGGAGGATATCGAATTCCTGCGCGCCGAATTCATGGCGCGGATGTTTGCCGTGCTGACGCCGCTTAATGTCGATCCGGCGCATCCCTTTCCGTTCATCCACAACAAGGGCCTGACGCTCGCGGTGGCGATGCGCCAGCCGCGCGGCAAAGAAATGCACGGACTGATCCCGATTCCGCCGCAGTTACCACGCTTCGTCCGGCTGCCCGAGAAGTGGGGTGCCAAAAGGTTCCGGTTCGCGAGTACGGAGACGGTTGTCGGGCTTTTTCTCGGTGAACT
>CAZWCL010000163.1:0-3618 GCA_964632265.1 uncultured Hyphomicrobiaceae bacterium
CGTCGCTGGCCGTCAGCCTTTCGCACGCCCGTCCTACTTAAAGCGATAAGTGATCCGGCCTTTTGTAAGATCATATGGAGTCATCTCAACCTGGACCTTGTCTCCGGCCAAGACGCGGATCCGGTTCTTACGCATACGGCCAGCCGTGTGCGCAATGATTTCATGTCCGTTTTCGAGCTTCACGCGGAACGTTGCATTCGGCAACAGTTCTGAGACCACGCCGGGAAACTCGAGAAGTTCCTCTTTCGCCATGTAACCTCTCTGAATGCGAATTGTGGCGGACAATGCGCCGCCAGGTTGGTGAAAGCAAGGAGATTTACCAAGCCGCCACCGCCGAGTGTGTAGATCGGGAACAACCATGACCCAGCTTCAGCCAAACGAAGCCATGCCCCGTAACTCGCCCCGCATCCGAGAATACAGCGTCGAGTTGGGATTTGGCTAATTTTCGCGCTTGGCGTCTCTATTGCACTCGATATGGTAGAGACACGAGCCGAACTCAAGCTGGCAGGCCCCGGTGCGATGGTGAAACCCAATGTCTTGGACATACTTGGCGAGTCAGAGATTTTCGTGGCACTCGATGATGCCGAGCGAGAAGCTGTCGTCGGCGCCTTCAGACCGGTCACCTTTGCGCCGGGGCAGGTTATTTTCTCTCGCGGCGACCTTGGCCGCGAGCTCTACATGGTTTTGAGCGGGCGCGTCCGGCTCTCCGTCTTGACGCTGGATGGCCGCGAACTGTCATTTGCACACGCCGAACCAGGCTCGATCTTCGGTGAAATTGCGATGCTGGACGGTCTGGCCAGGACCGCAGACGCGACCGCGGTCGGTCGGACCGAGGCGATGACGCTCACTCATGGCGACCTCGAACGGCTTCTCGCCGAAGCACCGCAACTGGCAATGTCGATCGTCAAATTCCTTTGCCGGCGCTTACGGGAAGCCGACCTGCAGCTCGAAGGCGTCGCGCTACATCGCATCGAAGTGCGGCTTGCACGCTATATTGCGGCGCGGGCCGGGCAGAGCGCGGTTGTGAGCGAAGATGGCCGGATCGAAGTGGACCTGGGCATTTCGCAAGGAGAATTGGCGATGTTGCTCGGCGCAAGCCGGCCAAAGGTCAACGCCGCCATGAAATTCCTCGAGACCGAGGAGTTGATCGAGCGAAGGGGCAATAGTCTAACCTGCGACCTGGAAGAGATCCGTGCCTTTGCCGAACTCGACTGAACTCAGCCGGCAGCAAGTTGCCAAGCAAAAAGCTGACAGGCTGTTCACAGTGAGAGAAATCTGGCGCTTCCTTGGCAACCTCGTGCGCTGGATTCCGGGCGGCAAAGGCGCCGGACGACTTATCGGACGGCTGATGCGTGCCGGGACGGTCGGCTACCGGGAAGACGTGCAACGCCGGCTGATGATCATCAACTGCATTGCCTATCTCATCGGCATCCTGACGTTTGCCTACGTCGTTCAGTATTCGATCGCCGACTACGATACATATCGTCCTCTCATATGGCTGAATGCGGGCTTGACGCTGTTGGCAGTTGCCGTGCCGAACATGCATCGGTTCGGGGATGCTGCCGGTGGCCTGCTTGTCATTTCGGTCGAGTACTTGGCGCTGTTCATCATTACGATGCTGCTCAGCCGAGACGCGGGCTCGCACTTTCATTACTTCATCGCCCCTGCCGCGGCCTTCGTCGTCTTTGGTCTCGGCCGGCTTCGCCTTGTACTTGCCGTCGTGATCGTCGCGATCGCACTGCTTATTGCCGCACACTTCATGTTCCCGCCGGAAACGGCGTGGATCCCGGTAAACTACGACACGCTTGATCCGCTTTTTGTACAAACGGTGATAACGATTGCGGTGCTTATTGCGGCCTCGGTCTGGTACGCGTTCCGGCTGACTGAGCGGGCTAAGGCCGAGACGGATGCGCTGTTGCACAACATCCTGCCGACCCAGATCGTCGCCCGGCTCAAGCATCAGCCGGACCAGCTTATCGCGGACTCGCACGACAGTGTTTCGGT
The DNA here is from genome assembly GCA_964632265.1 of uncultured Hyphomicrobiaceae bacterium. Lineage (GTDB taxonomy): Bacteria > Pseudomonadota > Alphaproteobacteria > Rhizobiales > Hyphomicrobiaceae > CAJQQK01. The sequence continues at coordinate 2,005 of CAZWCL010000163.1, forward strand.
GCTGTTCACTGACATCTCAGGGTTCGTCGCATTGTCATTGGAGATCGGGCCGGAACGAGTCGTCAAGTTGCTCAATGACATCGTGCGTGAATTCGACGAGTTGTCCGACCGTTACCGGGTGGAGAAGATCAAGACGATTGGTGATGCCTACATGGCCGTCGCCGGCGTTCCTGACGACAGGCCCGATCACGCCCGCCGCGCCGTCCTTCTCGCGTGCGACATGCTCGACGTCGTCACGGAGATGCGAAAAAGCCATGAAGTTCGTCTCGACATGCGTGTCGGTATCGCGTCAGGACCTGTCATCACGGGCGTCATCGGCACCAACAAGTTCAGCTATGATGTGTGGGGCGATACGGTCAATCTCGCCGCGCGTCTCGAGACCAACAGCGATGTCGGCCGTATACTTGTGTCGGAAGCGACTTATCGCGACCTCGCAGACGACCCTGATTTCCTGTTCCGACCTGCTGGTGAAATCGACGTGAAGGGCAAGGGGGCGACCAGGGCCTGGTTCGTCGAACGTCCGGGCTGACCGGCAAACGCCGTCGCCAGACCAGCCCGGTCTAACCGGGGTTCATGTAAGGCTCGGGCCGCCTTCAAAGCCGAAACGGCGCTTGATGGTCAAAAACAGCTGATCGCGCACCTCTCGATAACTGCCGAGCACCTGATCTCGATTGCCCTCGCCAACCATTATCGATGCGTCGAAAGTCGGCCAATATTCGACATCCACCGCCATCGTGCGGGTCAGCTCCAGCGCCTGGTGGTGGGCTTCGGGGGAGAGCGATACGATCAGGTCGAAAGATGTGTCATCGAGATCCGCAATCACTTGCGGGGAGTGACACGAAATGTCGATGGCGATCTCCTCCATGACGATGTCGACAAACGGATCGTGTTGGCCTTCCCGGACGCCTGCGGAGGCAACGTAAGCGCGGTTGCCCGCCAAATGACGGAAAATCGCAGCAGCCATCGGAGAGCGCACCGCGTTCATCGTACATGCAAACAGCACGGCTGACGGCAGCTCCCCCGGCCGCGACATTCTCAGGCCTTCCAGAAGAGCGCGCAGATCAGCGTGAACAGCCGCCGCGATGTCGAGTGGTCGATTGTGACCTTACCCTTCAGCCGATCGGACAGCAGCTGACTACCTTCGTCGTGCAGGCCGCGGCGCCCCATATCGATCGTCTGGATCTTCGAGGGCGGCGCCGTCTTGATGGCCTCGTAGTAGCTATCGCAGACCATGAAGTAGTCCTTCATGATGCGCCGCAACGGGGAAAAAGAAAGGACATGCGTGACGATCTTTTCGCCGTGCTCGGTGGCGATATCAAGGATCAGTTTGTCGTCCAAACGACTCAGCGTCAGCTTGTAGGGGCCATCGTCACGGCCATCGAGCGCGAACAGATTTTCCTCGAGCAGATCGTAAATAGCGACCTGACGGTCATGGCGAGCACCTTGGCTTGTGCGCGCCGGCAGTGATTTCTCATCAAGATGAATGTCGGCCAAACGGTCGCGCGTGTTCGGTGTGGGCGTGTGTTCACCATGCCGGGCGTCGCCACCATGATCGTCATGGGGCGTGCCGGACGGGGGCGTGCCGGACGGGGGCGTGCCGGACGGGGGCGTGCC
>CAZWCL010000163.1:3718-7507 GCA_964632265.1 uncultured Hyphomicrobiaceae bacterium
GTGCCGGACGGGGGCGTGCCGGACGGGGGCGTGCCGGACGGGGGCGTGCCGGACGATGGTTTGGATCGTTGACGGTCGGTGGACATGGCGTCTCGGCTTCCTGTGGTCGCGAGGGCATCGTCATCTTGCGGTAAAAGCTGATGACGGCATCTCGCTCATGAGCGCATACGGATCTCGACTGAGCGCCGGTGAGCATCGAGCCCTTCGGCTTCGGCTAGCGTCATCGCGGGCTCAGCCAGTTCGCGCAGGGCGGCGGCGTCAAGCTTGATGATCGAGGTGCGCTTCATGAAGTCCAACACACCGAGACCCGAGGCGTAGCGAGCGCTGCGCGCGGTTGGCAGAACGTGATTGGTGCCTGCAACATAGTCGCCGATGACCTCGGGCGTGAATGCGCCGAGGAATATCGCGCCTGCATTGTGGATGCGAGTGGCGAGTTCTTCGCTGTTCCTGGTGGCAATCTGCAGGTGTTCGGCCGCGAGCCGGTTGGCTAGAGCGGGTGCCTCATCGAGGCTGCCAAGCAAGATGACGCCACCGAAGTCGCGCCAGCTTGCGCGTGCTATGTCTTCGCGTGACAATTCTCGAAGCTGCGCATCGACGGCGGCCAGCACATCCTCGGCAAATGATTTGTCGTCGGTCATGAGGATAGACTGGGCAGCCGTGTCGTGCTCGGCCTGGGCCAGCAGATCGGCCGCAATCCAGGTAGGATCGTTCTCGGCATCAGCGATAATGAGTACTTCGGACGGACCAGCAATCGAATCGATACCGACCGCTCCGAAGACCTGACGCTTGGCTGCGGCAACGTAGGCATTGCCCGGCCCGACGATGACAGCGACCGGGGCAATCGTTTCAGTGCCGTAGGCCAGTGCTGCGATAGCCTGCGCGCCGCCGACACGGTAGATCTCGTCGACGCCGGCGAGTTCGGCGGCCGCCAATACCGATGGATTGAGCATCCCGTCCGGCGCCGGCACGGTGACAACGATGCGCTCCACGCCTGCGACCTTGGCCGGCACGGCGTTCATGATTACGGAACTTGGATACGCCGCCGTACCACCCGGCACATAGAGTCCGGCTGCATCGACCGGCGACCAGCGATCGCCCAATTCGGCGCCGATAGGATCACGATAGCGCGAACTCTCCGGGCGTTGCTTTCGATGATGAGCCAGTACGCGCTGGTGGGCCACGGTCAGTGCTTCGAGAGTGGCCGTGCTGCATTGCTGCCTGGCGCTTTCGATCTCGGCCTCGGTAACACGCATTCCAACCGCTTCCAGAGATAGCCGGTCGAACCGCTCGGTCAGCTCAGCCAACGCCTCGTCACCGCGAGCCCGCACGTCGTTGATAATCGCCTTAACGGAATCATCGATATCCTCGGAAACTTCGCGTTTGAGCCCAAGGAAGCGCTGGAAGGCGTCTTCGAAATCAGCATCCGTTGTATTCAACCAAAGCGGCATGGTTGCAGGTCCCTGGCGCAGGAGGAGAAGGTGTACACTTTGCGTACGTTTAAAGTACGCGGGGAAGCTATAGCCGATAACGCGAACAGCCTCCATGCTTGGAAGTGCGCCTCGGAAATTTCGACTATCGCCGCCTGAAAGACATCCGCATTGGCGTCAGTCGGTCTCGGGATGTTCCGGGCGCGAATCAGTCGACCAGGCAGCGCCGAGATCGCGCATTTCCGCCTCGATCACATCAACATCCAGCTGGATTGCTGCGTCCGCCGCGAAAATGAGTGTTACTTGCCCGACCGGCGTCTCATCGTCGCGGCGCTCAAACTGTATGGCCAGGAGGTTGAGCACGCGCTTCTTGTCAGCAAGGTCGATATCTTTCAACCGCGCAGCGGTGACGTGATCGAAGCGAAGAGCCGAACGCCGGCGCAAATAACGTCCATTGCGGACCCGGTGACGCGCACGGTGACTGCCCTTATCGGATTGCCCCAGGGCTTTGGACCAGTCGAAACGGTTCAAGATGGCGGCAAACCGCCTCTCGTTCGGCAGATAGGCGATGTCGCCCACGCGCAGAACCGCGTCCTGCAGATTTGCCGAGACAATATCGAGATCTGCCTGTTCAAGCGCAATAAGTTTTAGATCTGTCATCGCAATCGGCGTTCGTTGGGCGGAAGGTTATGCTCAGTCGCTGCTGAGGCGTTCGATATCGGCGCCGCAGTCGGACAGCTTTTGCTCGAGCTTTTCGAAACCTCGGTCGAGGTGGTAGACGCGGTTAATGATCGTTTCACCTTCGGCGACGAGAGCCCCGATTGCAAGAGACACCGATGCTCTGAGATCTGTTGCCATGACCGGCGCACCACGTAAACGGCGCACACCGCGCACGGTCGCTGCATCACCGTTCAGTTGAATATCGGCGCCAAAACGCGCGAGTTCCTGTACGTGCATGAAGCGGTTCTCGAAGATCGTTTCGCGGATCACGCTGGTACCCTCCGCCGTCGCGACCAGCCCCATAAGCTGGGCCTGCAGGTCGGTCGGGAAGCCGGGATAGGGTTGCGTCTCCACCGAAACCGGCTGGATCGGCGCACCGTTTCGCACAATCCGGACGCCGTCTGCGGTGTTGGAAACCTCCGCGCCCGTCTGCTCGATCACATCGAACGCGGTTGCCAATAAATCGCGGCGCGCCCCGACAAGTTCGACGTCGCCGCCGGTTGCCGCAACGGCCATCGCGAATGTGCCAGTTTCGATCCGGTCGGGCAGAACGGAATGCGTCGCACCTTCCAGCCGGTCGACACCCTGGATGTGCAGCGTTGACGTGCCGATCCCTTCGATCCGTGCGCCCATCTTGTTCAGACATGCCGCAACGTCGCCGATCTCGGGCTCGCGGGCGGCGTTCTCGATGACCGTTTCTCCTTTCGCGAGGGTTGCGGCCATAAGGACATTATGCGTCGCGCCGACCGAAACCTTCGGGAATACTATGCGATCGCCCCTGAGGCCGCCACGCGCCTTGGCAACGACATAACCGCCTTCGATGTCAATCTCCGCGCCAAGATTTTTCAGTCCCATCAAATGGAGGTCGACCGGCCGCGTCCCGATCGCGCAGCCTCCGGGCAGCGAGACCCGCGCTTCGTGACAGCGGGCGAGCAGCGGCCCCAATACCCAGAAGCTGGCGCGCATGCGAGACACAAGCTCATATGGCGCCGTCGTGTCGACGATATCGCGGGCATCGAAGTGGAATGTTTCGCCACTATTCGTGGGCTGCCCTGGCCGCTTGCCGTCGACCTGATGATCAAGGCCATGGTTGCGCAGTATGCGTGCCAGCAGGTTGACGTCTGCCAGGTTTGGTACGTTCTTCAACGTAAGGCGGTCGGGCGTGAGCAGGGACGCTATCATCAGTGGCAATGCCGCGTTCTTGGCGCCGGATATCGGTATCCGGCCGTCGAGCCGGTTACCACCTTCAATGCGGATCCGATCCATCGCTTCGTCCCTCATATGTCGACTTCGAAAGTCGCGGCGCGGCGGCAAGACAGGGGGCGTGTTCCGCGGGCCATTTCAGTTATGTTAGAAAGCAGAATGAGTTCGATCGTCAACTCGATTGGCACGGCACGCGCCGCGTGGGCACTTAATGCCGGATTCGCGACGCATTGGACAATTGTTCACTCACAGTGTCCGGCAATCGCCGGGGAGGCTGTTCTACCGGCGCGGTCAACATTCGCCGTCACTTTCGCCGCCGGAGCGCTGTGCCGTTGTCTGCGCACGCGATAAGGCTTTGCGCTTTTTCAGATTTTCGCGCAGTTGTGCTGCCAGCCGTTCGGATCGTGCGACGGCCTTTGCGGTCGCCTTGCCACCGGTT
>CAZWCL010000164.1:0-7493 GCA_964632265.1 uncultured Hyphomicrobiaceae bacterium
CGGTCGGCGCCGGCCCGGAGGCACTGGACGAGGCCGCCGACCGCGATGTCGACTGCGTTATGGCCGCCATTGTCGGAGCGGCCGGATTGCGACCCGCCATGCGTGCGGCCACACGCTGCCGGCGCCTTGCGCTGGCGAACAAGGAATGCCTCGTGATTGCCGGCACCGTATTCATGCGGAGGATCGAGGCTGCCGAGACCGAAATTCTGCCTGTCGACTCAGAGCACGCTGCCATTTTCCAGGTTCTCAACGGCGTCCGCGATGCTCCCGTTTCACGCATACTTCTGACGGCATCCGGCGGCCCGTTTCGAGACGCGACATCTGATCAGCTCAGAACCGTCACCCGCGCCGCGGCCCTACGCCACCCCAATTGGTCGATGGGACCTAAGGTCACGATCGATTCTGCGACCTTGATGAATAAGGGGCTCGAGCTGATCGAAGCTTACCACCTCTTCGACCTGCCAGCGGATCGCTTCGACGCGCTGGTACATCCCCAATCGATTGTCCACGGCCTTGTCGAGTATTGCGACGGCTCAGTAGTTGCGCAGCTTGCGGCGCCCGACATGAGGACGCCTATCGCCCAAAGTCTCTTCTGGCCCGAGCGAACCGACTGTATGCAGCAAGTTTTTGATTTTAAAATGCTTTCGTCCCTTACTTTTGAAGAAGTCGACACCGAACGCTTCCCAGCATTCGCCCTCGCGCGCGCCGCAATGGAGATCGGAGGCGGCGCCCCCGCGGTTTTGAACGCGGCCAATGAGATCGCCGTTGCAGCATTTCTGGACGAACGCCTGAAATTTCTCGATATCGCCACAACGGTTGGACAAACGCTGGACAAAGCAGACGGCGAAGGGCTGTTCACCGCGATCGAAAGCATCGATGACGCCCTTGCCGTGGACGAGCGGGCCCGGATCTTGGCACGGGATGTGATGGGTGGGATGTCGATGTAGGCGGGCCGAACGTCAGCGGCCGGCGGCAACATGAATAATTGGCAATCCGGGTTGCACTGGCGAGGGCCTTGAACGAAGTAAAATAGGCACGGTGCACCCGCACAATGGACCGCACGACGAAACCGGCGCCGCGGCCAGGCAGGAGATATTTATGACGACGCTCGCGACCCTTACGACATCGATGGGCACCACACTATTCTTCCTGTTTTCCTTTCTGATCGTCCTCACGGTTGTGGTTTTCGTCCACGAACTTGGTCACTTCCTCGTGGCGCGATGGTGCGGTGTCAAGGTCTCGGCATTCTCCATCGGCTTCGGCAAAGAGTTGTTCGGTTTCAATGACCGGCATGGCACGCGCTGGCGTTTCGCGCTCATTCCGCTCGGTGGCTACGTGAAGTTTATGGACGACGCGAACGCCGCAAGCGTCCCGGATTCCGACGCCGACCACGTCATGACGGAAGATGAAAAGGCCGGCGCCTTTCATCACAAGCCACTGTGGGCTCGCGCTGCGGTCGTTGCCGCCGGTCCACTGGCCAATTTCTTGTTCGCCATCGTCATCTTTGCATGCATGTTTGCATTTGTCGGCCAGCGCACGACCGTGGCGCGCGTCGATGAAGTCGTAAAGGGCATGCCGGCCGATCTTGCGGGCTTTCAAAAGGGCGACATCGTGCGCTCCATCGCCGGCCGTGAAGTTGAAAATTTCAACGACGTTCTGCGCTACATCAGCTCCAGCCCGGATCGTGAAGTCGAGGTTGTCGTCCAACGTGGCACCGAGCGCGTCACACTTTCGGTCAGGCCGAAGCCGACCACCGTGAACGATCGGATTGGCGGCACGATCACCCGAGGTGTGATCGGGATCAAGCGCAACCCGGGGCAGGGCGGCTACGACCATTCAAAGGCGGGGCCGATCGAAGCGGTATGGCTTGGCGTCCAGGAGACGGAATTCATTATCTCTTCGACACTGAGCTATCTTGCCGACGTCGTCATATTGCGCCAGAAGCCGGATCAGCTTGGCGGACCGCTCCGTATCGCTGATGTTTCCGGCAAGGTCGCCCAGGTCGGGCCCGAAGCCTTCATTCATTTGATTGCGGTCCTATCGATCAGCGTCGGGCTCATAAATCTGTTCCCCATACCGCTGCTCGATGGCGGCCACCTGTTATTCTACGCCATAGAGGCTGTTCGCGGCCGCCCCTTGAGCGATCGGAGTCAGGAATTCGGGTTCAAGATCGGTTTTGCCCTGGTACTCAGTCTGATGATATTTGCGACATGGAATGACCGAGGTGTCGTTGCGCGCTGGTTCTCGTCCGATACAACTCAGAATCAGACCCGGTGAAACATATCTGCCACTTCCATCTGCAAGGCGGAATCGATAAACAATAAACACTGAATCGTTGTGACCTGACGGCTGAAAAAGCCCGGAAAACGGGCTCGAAAAGCGGTCACGCAACGTCCAGACTACACGCTTCCCGGTAGATGCCGATACGGGTTGCGTGCGAGGGGGATCGGCAAAGAGGGGCGAACGCACGTATGCCTCATGCGATCATGAGCACGGGCCAGCTGGCGCGTACGTTACTAATGGCGTTGATCGTCGCACTAACTGTGCCCATCATCGCCGCGGTAACTTTTACACAAACCGCAGCAGCCCAGACTGTCGTTCGATCCATAGAGGTCAACGGCAATCGACGGGTTGAACCCGAAACGGTGCGGTCATATCTCGATTTCAGCGTGGGTGATGCCTACGATCCGTCACGAGTGAATGCCTCCCTGCGCTCGCTTTTTGCCACGGGACTTTTCGCCGATGTTCAGATTATTCGGCAGGGCAGCACGGTTGTCGTGACGGTGGTCGAGAACCCGGTCATCAATCGCGTTGCCATTGAAGGCAACAGCGAAATCGACACCAAGACCCTCCGCGGCGAAATCCGGCTGAAATCACGTTCGGTTTACACCCGGTCGCGGGCGCTTTCGGACGCCCAGCGTATCCTGGACGTCTACCAGCGCCAGGGCCGCTATGCCGCGACAGTCGAGCCGAAAATCATCGAACTCAATCAGAACCGCGTGAACCTTGTCTTCGAAATTTCGGAAGGCTCGCAGACGACCGTCAAGAGCATCAACTTCGTTGGCAACCGCGCGTTCAGCGATTCGCAGCTTCGCGACATCGTGACGACCAGCCAATCCACTTGGCTCGACTGGATCAAAGGGGCAAGTCCCTATGACCAGGACAGGCTGCGGCTCGATCAGGAATTGGTGCGCCAGTACTATCTGAAGAACGGATACGCCGACGTCCAGGTGACCGCCGCCAATGCCGAATTGGATCGCGACGGCGCCGGTTTCATCGTCACAATCGTGATCGATGAAGGTCCGCTCTATCGCTTTGGTAGCGTGCAGATAGAAAACACACTTCCCGAGCTAGAACCGTCCGCCATAGAAGGTGAGATGCTGACCCACGAAGGTGCGGTTTTCAACGCCTCGAATATCGAAAAATCTGTTGAGCGCCTGACGCTGGCCGCCTCAGAGCAAGGGTTTGCTTTTGTCCGCATCCGGCCGCGCGCCGAACGCGATCCGGTCGGCCGTCTGATCAATCTGACGTACGTTATCGATCGCGGTCCGCGGGTCTATATCGAACGCATTGATGTCGTTGGTAACGTCCGCACCAAAGACAAGGTAATTCGTCGCGAGTTTCGACTCGTAGAGGGCGACGCTTACAATGCCTTGCTGGTCGATCGCGCGCAGAAGCGAATCAAACAACTCGGCTTCTTCAAAGACGTAAAGGTGACGCGGCGCCCGGGCAGTGCATCTGACCGTGTCATACTGCTGGTGCAGATTACCGAGCAACCAACGGGTGAGCTGTCGTTCGGGGCTGGCTTCTCAACGTCTGAGGGGGTTATTGGGGACGTTTCGATCACTGAACGCAATCTCATGGGCAATGGTCAGTTTCTGCGCTTGAAACTCGGTGGGTCGGCCAGTCGCATGCAGATTGACCTGAGCTTCACTGAACCACGTTTTCTCGACAAGAACATATCGGCTGGTTTCGACCTGTTCCACAAAGAGATCGATCTCAGTGACTCGTCGTCATACAAGACCCGTAAGACCGGCTTCTCGCCCCGATTGGGTTTTCCGTTGTCGGAAGACATTTGGGGCACCGTCTCCTACACAATCAGTCGCGACGAAATCTATGATGTCGGGAGCGATGCCTCACTCGCTGTCCGTAACGCCGAAGGTACGGCTATAACGTCGGCTCTGGGCGGCTCATTGAGATACGACACGCGCAATCATCCCAAGAACCCGAACCGCGGTGTCTACCTCCTTGGTTCGGCGGACTTCGCAGGACTTGGTGGCGACGTACAGTATGTCCGGGTACAGGGTGAAGGCCGAGCTTACTATCCGATCTTCGAGAAGGTGACGTTGGTGGGGCGCGTTGTCGCCGGTCACATCGAGGGCTGGGGCGGTCAGGACGTGCGCCTGCTGGACGTCTTCTATCGTGGTGGCGAGACCATTCGCGGCTTCGAAAAAGCGGGTTATGGACCGCGTGACATCGGCAGCGCCAACGATGACGCTTTGGGCGGCAAGACCTATTGGGCCGCTAACGCCGAGGTGCGCTTCCCGCTGCCGCTCGTGACGGAGTCGCTCGGCATGAGCGGGGCCGTCTTTGCCGATGCTGGCTCGTTGTTCAACGCGACCGAAGGCGCCGGGAAGGCGCTGAACCTGGCAGATGACTCGTCAATCCGGGCATCGGTCGGTGCGAGTGTCTTGTGGCAATCGCCTCTCGGCCCGTTGCGCTTTGACTATGCCTTCCCGCTCGCATACGAAGACTATGACAAGCTCCAGCGCTTCCGTTTCGGCGCTTCGACAAAATTCTAGGCTTGCGTCTGGATAAACGGACGTGCTCAACGGACACAAGATGGATAAGCTCACTGAACGCGAGCGCGCCCATTAGGACTGTCATTGAGCACGCCTCGCCAAGCGGCCTAGCGCGCAAATTGCGCGCCAGCCACGGCTAGAGTTTATAGTGCCCGCGCGCTATGGTTCGTCAGCGCCACCAGAATTGAGCAGGTAGTGATGGACCACCCCGGCTTTTTCAAGCGAAGCGGCCCGTTTACGATTGCGGAACTGGCTGAAAAACTGAGTGCTGATCTGCCCGACACGGCGAATGCCAACGTCGAACTCACTGACGTGAAAACACTTCAGGACGCCGGGCCCTCAGACAGCGCCTTCTTCTCGAACAGAAAATATCTCAAACAACTTCAGACGACGTCGGCCGGTGCATGTCTGGTCAAGCCCGCTGATGCCCCGAAGCTGCCCGCTGGGACTGTGCCGTTGATGGTTCCGCAACCGTATGAAGCGTTTGCGGCGCTCCTCGATATTTTCTATCCTGACTGCCATCATCCCCGTTCGATGGCCGAGGGCGCACGCGGTGCCGGCGTTCGCCATGATGACGAATGGATTTCGCGCACGGCCCAGATTGAGGATGGGGTCAGCATCGAACCGGGCGTCATGATTGGCCCCGAAGCTCAGATTGGTGCGGGCAGTCACATTTGTGCCGGCGCCATTATCGGATACCGTTGTGCAATTGGCCGAAATTGCTATGTCGGCCCCCGCGCCGTAATCGTGCATAGTCTGATCGGCGACCGCGTCACGGTTCACGCCGGCGCATCGCTCGGACAGGATGGTTTCGGCTTCGCAATGGGACCGTCGGGACATCGTAAAGTGCCACAGATTGGACGTTTAATTATACAGGATGACGTGGACATTGGAGCTAATACGACGATCGACCGCGGCGCGTTAAGCGATACGATCGTCGGTGAAGGCACCAAAATTGATAATCTGGTACAGATCGGGCACAACGTTATAATTGGGCGCCACTGTGTCATCGTTGCGCTGAGTGGCATCGCTGGCTCCTGCACATTGGGCGATTTCGTCGTCATGGCAGGAAAATCAGGTGTGCCCGGACATGTTAAGATCGGAGATGGCGCGCAAATTGCAGGAGCGTCACACCCGATTGCGGACGTACCAGCGGGTGCCCGCATGGGCGGGACACCAGCACGGCCCTATCGGCAATGGGCGCGCGAGCAAACCGTGATGCGCCGCCTGCTCAAGGCAGACGAAGACGACAATTCATAGCCGGCAGTTCAATACGCCGGCGTACTGGCGCTGATAGATTATACCGCACTGATGATGGCGCCACTGGCGACGGCTGATTGAGGCAGGGACGAAACGACCGATGAATGACCACGCACCATCCAACCAAGACAATCTGGCAACCGCGGACATCTCCCGGTTGCTAAAATTGCTTCCGCATCGCTATCCCTTCCTCATGGTCGATCGCATGTACGACATGGACCATGACGAAAGCGCCATCGGCGTGAAGAATGTGACCTTCAACGAGCCCTTCTTTCAGGGTCATTTTCCGGAATTTCCCGTGATGCCGGGAGTTCTCATCATCGAAGGACTGGCCCAAACCGCTGGCGCCCTGTGCGTCCATTCGCTCGGCGAGAGCTACAAGCCGCAACTCGTTTATTTTATGGGGATCGATCGGGCAAAGTTTCGAAAACCGGTCGTGCCGGGCGATCAATTGTTCTATCATGTAAAAAAGATCCGTAGCCGGGGCCGTGCATGGCGGTTCGCAGGCGACGCAAAAGTCAACGGCGCGACTGTGGCAGAGGCTGAGGTCAGCGCTATGATCGTCGACTCAGAGGAAACGGCCCACCTGCATGCCGGATAAGCCGGGGATTCACCCCACCGCCATTATCGAAGACGGCGCAGTCATCGCAGATGGCTGCACGATCGGCCCCTACTCGATGGTTGGTCCCGAGGTCGAATTGGGACACGGCTGCGAGCTGATTTCGCATGCCGTGGTGGCGGGGAATACCAGGATCGGATCGAATACGCGCATCTTTCCCTTTGCGTCCGTCGGCCATCAACCTCAGGATCTAAAATACAAGGGCGAACCCTCGACCCTGAGGATTGGCGACAACTGTGTAATCCGCGAAGGTGTTACCCTCAATCCGGGGACCGAAGGTGGCGGCATGGCTACCACCATTGGTGACAACTGTGCGTTTCTCGCCAACAGTCACGTCGGCCATGACTGTCATGTCGGCAACAACGTCATATTCTCGAACAATGTCATGCTGGCGGGCCACTGCCACATTGAGGATTATGTCATCATTGGTGGAGGCGCAGCTGTCATTCAGTTTGCCCGCGTCGGCGCCCACGCCTTTGTCGGCGGCATGTCGGGTCTGGAAAACGACTTGATCCCCTATGGTATGGCACTCGGCAACCGCGCCTACCTGTCCGGCCTCAACATCGTCGGCCTTCAGCGCCGCGGTTTCGCGCGCGATGCGATCCACGATCTCAGACGCGCCTACCGCCTGCTTTTCGCCGAGGAAGGGACGCTAGCCGAGCGCGTCGATGACGTTTCCAGCGAATTCAATGAACACCCCGTCGTGAACGAGATTCTGGCGTTCATTCGCGAGGGCGGCAAGCGTTCCCTGTGTACGCCGCGTGGCGGAGCCTCCTGATCGACGACCATGCCCCCCGCATCGACCGAAGCCG
>CAZWCL010000165.1:0-7478 GCA_964632265.1 uncultured Hyphomicrobiaceae bacterium
AGTGTCGCAGTAGAGGGTGGCCGGAAATCCGTGGCGCTCGAGCACGGGGCGCATGTGGTGAAATGTGCTGTACCAGCCATCATCAATTGTAATGACGACACTCTTGAGGGGCAGAGCAAAGGCGTCGCCGCTCAGTGCTGCGATCGCGTCATCCAGTGAGATCACCGAATAACCGAGACGTTCGATCAGAGCCATGCGCCGGGCAAAAGCCTCGGGCCGCATGAACATGGCATCGCCGCGAAACGGATCGTGGCCCATCCATGTACCGTGATAGCAAAGGATGGGGAGTTTGGGGTCGGGATTGGCGCCCGGCGACCTGAATGCCCCGCCGGTCTTGGCGGCCCGCATGATCAGCCTTTTCAGATCGCGCTTCAGGCGTTGCGCTCTCGTCGGCAGTCTATCGAGGTCAACATTTGCCGACGTCGCCATCGGGCCCCTTCTCGCGTCGCTTCATGTTCAAGGATTGGGTCACCTGAGCCTTCCTAAACCTATAGCGCCAAATTGTCAGCCTGCCGATAATCGCTTCGTTCGCAGCGTTAACGTGGCCGCCGGCGCTTGTTTCAGTTCACACGGGAAAAATGGCGCCCGCGGGAAGACTCGAACTCCCAACCCTCGGCTTCGAAGGCCGATGCTCTATCCAGTTGAGCTACGCGGGCAACCGGAACTTCGTAGCATGGCTGGCGCAATATTACAGCCCGGAGCGAATATAACCGTCCCCGGCCTTGACAGCAGCCGCACGCGCATGGCGACCTCTCGGACAACCACTCATCTTTTCGCACTCGTTTCCGAGGAACCACACGATGGCTTTTGAACCTGCCAGCGACATCCTTTCCGATATCACCGTGCTCGACCTGACCCGTGTCCGCGCCGGACCAACGTGTGTGCGCCAACTGGCCGACTGGGGCGCCAACGTCATAAAGATCGAGATGCCGGCGACCAGCCAGGAAGGACAACTCGGTGGGCCACGGGCCGGGTCGGATTTCCAGAACCTGCACCGCAACAAGCGCGCAATGTCGCTCAATCTCAAGACGCCTGAAGGGCTTGCCGTCTTCAAGAAGCTCGTCGAAACGGCCGACGTGGTGGTCGAGAATTACCGGGCTGATGTCAAATTTCGTCTCGGCATCGATTACGAGAGCCTCAAGCCGCTCAATCCACGGCTCATCTATGGTTCGATCTCGGGGTTTGGCCAGGATGGTCCGCTTTCAAAGCGCCCCGGCTTCGATCAGATTGCGCAAGGTATGGGCGGCCTTATGTCGATTACGGGGGAGCCGGGCCGCGGACCGATGCGCGTCGGAATCCCGATCGCCGACCTCACCGCCGGTATTTTTTGCGCTCAGGGCATCCTGCTAGCGCTCATCGAACGACAGAAGTCGGGCGAGGGGCAGTGGGTGCAGAGTTCTCTCCTGCAGGCGCAGGTCTTTATGCTGGACTTCCAGGCGTCACGTTGGCTGATGGATGGCGAGGTTGCGCCGCAGGCGGGCAATAATCACCCGACATCCATTCCGACGGGCGTCTTTGAGACCAGCGATGGACACATCAATATTGCCAGTGCCGGCGATGCGATCTACCGGCGGTTCGTGGATGTACTCGGCGACGAGACGATGCTTTCGGAAGATTATGCCACGGCCGCGGCACGTTCGAAAAACCGTGATGCCTTGAATGAACTGATCAACACCCACACGCGCCGGAAGACATCGGCGGAGTGGATCGAACTGTTGAACAAGGCCGGCGTCCCGTGCGGCGAGATCAACTCGATCGACCAGGTTTTCGAGAGCCCGCAGGTCAAACATCTCGGCATGGCCCGAGATATGACCAGTCACGAGCGCGGCGCCACCCAGGTGGTCGGTCAGCCTGTTATCCTGTCGCGCTCGGAAAGCGAGATCAAACATCCCCCGCCCACGTATTCCGAGCACACAGATGGCATCCTTGCGGATCTCGGCTACAGCGCCGACGAGATTAAACGAATGCATGACGAGGGCACGGTCTAAGACCGCCGAATACAATCTGCCGAGTTCCAACCGTCTTCCCGGTGCATGCGGGGATTCGTCCAATCCAACAGAATTCACAACGTCTGCGAGCTCTCGCAGGCTTCGATCGAACCGGAAAGAACAACCCAATGTCCGATGAAAAACTCTACGGCGGCCGCGACGGTGCGGTTGCCCACATCGTCTTTAACAACCCGGCCAAACGCAATGCCGTCTCGCTCGACATGTGGCAGCGCTATAGCGAACTCCTCGCCGAATATGCTGCCGACGACGGCATTCGCGTTCTTGTCATCAGCGGGGCCGGGGGCAAGGCGTTCGTCTCAGGAGCTGATATCTCGAAGTTTGAAGACGAACGCGCCACCAAGGAAGCGGTGGAAAAATACAACCGGATCTCGAAGTCGGCCTACGAAGCGCTTTACGCATTTCCGAAGCCGACGATCGCCAAGATCAACGGCTATTGCATCGGTGGCGGCATGAACGTGGCTGTCGGCTGTGACCTCAGATTTTCAGAAGATACCTCACGGTTTGCCATTCCCGCCGCCAAGCTTGGGCTCGGATATGGTTACTATGGGGTCAATCGTCTCGCCCGCCTAATCGGGCCGGCCCGGGCGATGGAGATGTTCTATACTGCACGCCAGTTCCCGGCGGACGAAGCCTTCGGTATGGGGCTCGTCAACCGGATCATGCCGACGGCGGAACTGGACGATTATGTTGCCGAGACCGCGCAGCGTATTACCGAAAACGCGCCGATGACGATTGCCACCATCAAGGCCGTCGCGATCGAAATGGCCAAAACCCCCGACCAGCCGGATCACGCCAAGCTCGACCAGATGGTGCTCGACTGCTTCAACAGCGAAGACTATATCGAAGGCCGCCGTGCATTCATGGAAAAGCGCAAGCCGGAATTCAAGGGCAGATAAGCGGCGCTACCTAAGTTGGCACCCAGGGCGTATTGTCGACGCTTTGCCAGAACCCCTGAGGGCGCCGCCATGGGGGGCTGGTATTGTGTGCGATTGCCGGTTGGTGGCCGCCCCAAGTATTCGCGCCGCTTAGTCAACCATGCTGGTTGATCGCGGAGGCGTGGCTGTGGGGCCTGGATTTACGACGTTGGAGCATCGATCGGCGAGTAGGGGCGCGGCTGAAATACGACGGTTGGAACCGCACGCTGATATAGCTGATACGGCCCTCGCAATTGACCGACGGACCAAGTAGATAGCTCTCGTTGCGCAGTGACCGTGCGGCGTCTTTTCAGAAAAACGGCAACCGACGAGACCCAATATGATTGATCAGCAACCGAACGATAGCGGCCTTGCCGGTGCCTACGAGACGCTTCATGAATTCGTCAAAGCCGCGAAAATGCGCACGAACCCCGATCATTGGGACTATCTTACCGGCGGCACCGAGACCGAGACGACGTTGCGGCGAAACCGTGCATCGCTGGACCGGATCGCGCTGCGTCCCCGCGTTCTCAGCGACGTCTCGCAGATCGACACCACCGCTACTTTCTTCGGGAAGCCTGTGCGGCTGCCGGTCATGATAGCACCGGTTGGCGGGCTTGGATCGTTCCATCCCGATGCCGGTCTTGAAGTCTCACGCGGTGCGGGCCGGTTCGGGGCGCCGATGATGCTCAGTTCGGTTTCGACGCAGCCGCTGGATGAAGTGCGGGCGGCGTCGGAGGCGCCGTTCGTCTATCAGCTCTACGTGCGCGGCGATGAGAAGCACATCGATGCACGAACCGAGATGGCCATTCAGGCGGGCTGCGATGCGTTCTGCATGACGGTGGACACCGCCGTTTATTCACGCCGCGAACGCGACATGTCACGACGCTTCCAGAAGCCGTGGCGGTCGGGCACGCTTGGCGCCGGAATGGAGTGGCAGGCGGCGCTCTCCTGGAAAGAGGTGGAGCGCTTCAAGTCAAAGTATGAAATCCCGCTGATCCTTAAAGGTATCGGCACCGCAGAAGATGCGCGCATTGCCTTGGAGCATGGTGTCGAGGCAATCTACGTTTCCAATCACGGCGGGCGCCAGCTTGATCATGGGCGAGGGTCCATGGATGTTCTTGTGGAAGTCATGGATGCTGTCGATGACCGCGTCAAAGTCATCGTCGACGGTTCGTTCTGCCGTGGGACAGATGTTGTCAAAGCCATGGCCATGGGTGTCGAGGCGGTCGGGATCGGTCGTCTTTATTGCTACGCGTTGGCGGCCGAAGGTGCAGCCGGCATCGCGCGTATGTATGAGATCCTGGAGAACGAGGTCCACGCCGCTCTTGGGCTTGTGGGTGCGACGCGCTACGCCGAGCTTAATCGAAGTCATCTACAATTCGGTGAGCCACTTGTGACCGAGCCGCATGTTCTGTCGGCCTTTCCGCTGTTGAATCTCGACGATCCGGGATACGGCGGGCGCTGAATTGTAGCTTCTGCGCTCCCGGCAGATGCCGGCAAGCAAAGCTCGCGGCGCCTCCAGTGGGCGCTGATCAGGCTGCGTTTCGCGGGCGCTGCCGTGCGTTTCCTTTCCAACCAGCTCTGGGAAGTTCCAGACCTTATGACGGACCACTACAGCGTGGCGGTCACGGTCTTAAATGCGATGCGGAGCGGTGGCCTGCGGTGTTCACGTTTTTGTAGCTCATGGTCTGCGGGCAAGCGTGTCTGCACGTGCGAATCAACGGCTGATGCAACACGAATCAATCACGATGAAAATGGCGTTTGGATAACTGTTTCGGGGACAAAACAGGGAACTTGTAGATATCTTTTTTGCGATGTGCATAAAACGAAACTAAGGCACTTGGAACTCTCATTTAATGTCGTTTAATCAATGAGTTATATTTCGGTCGCAGCTTGTGGGTGATGTGCGGAGGAAAGGCCTGCGCCGGGGGTCGGGGGCGAATAACGCTTTTCCTGCCAGAGCAGTTTTGGCATTTATTTGATCACCGGATTCGGTGGGGCAGGCCTGAGGGCAAAAGGACGGTCTGCAAAGGGTCCTTCCGAGTTGGTCGCGGTATCATCCGCGCGTCCGGTGCGGTGCCTGCATCGCTTATCAGTGTCTGTAACAATTACCTTGTAGCGGGGTGTGACTATGACGGGGGATTCTAAATCGGTTCCCGATAATCCGGATTTTATGCCGATCACGTCAGAAGAGATTGGTGGACTGCCGGAGGGCGCCGGCCTCGAAGTTTTCGAGGTCGCCGGGACGATCAAGTGGTTTGATGCCAGCAAGGGCTTCGGCTTTATCGTTCCGGATAACGGTCTTGGGGATGTGCTGCTGCATGTCACCTGTCTCAGGGCCGGGGGATACCAGACAGCCTACGAGGGGGCGCGCGTCCACTGTCAGGTTCTGAAGCGCCCTAAGGGCTATCAAGCGTTCGCGATTTTGAGTATGGATGAGACGACGGCCATTCATCCGTCTCAGTTGCCGCAGCGCACACACGTGATCGTGACGCCGGAGAGTGATTGGGAACGGGCCATGGTCAAATGGTTCAATCGCATTCGCGGATTTGGGTTCCTGACACGTGGCGAAGGTACTCCAGACATTTTCGTTCACATGGAAACGCTCCGTCGCTTCGGGTTTACCGAATTGCGGCCGGGTCAGATCGTCCAGGTTCGCTGGGGCCATGGTTCGAAAGGCTGTATGGCCGCGGAACTACGGCCCGACGGGCCGGCGTCAGGGCTGCCGCAGCAGCACTGAGGGAACGGGCATGTGCGCTTTTCAAAGCGCATGGCTGGGCAGGTGGCGTCGCGTGCGCTTCCTGCCTTTTTTAGTTGGGTGGCTGCTCTTGAGTATAGCTTTGTCGACCGCAGCCGAAGCTGCGATGCGAAAGGATCAATTGACGATCGTTACGTCAACCGGCCGACATACCTTTACAGTGGAAGTGACCGAGACCGAAGCGGATCGAGCCGTTGGGCTGATGTTTCGTCGGCAACTCGACCGGCGCGGCGGCATGCTGTTTGCCTATGACCGAACTTTCGAGATTACAATGTGGATGAAAAACACCTACATCCCGTTAGACATGATCTTCATCAAGCCGGATGGTCTGGTGCATCGGATTGCCAAGAATACCGAGCCGTTTTCCGAACGGGTGATCTCTTCCCAAGGTGATGTATCTGCCGTGCTTGAGGTGGCAGCCGGTGTGGCGGACGAAATAAATTTGAAGCCGGGTGACCGGATCGAGCATAGCGCTTTCGCCTCGAAATAAGCGATGTTTGGCGAGGGGGCGGCACGAGGGTGACGGCGCCGGTAAGGTGTGTTGCGCCAATTTTCAGAAAGCCTCTTGACCGGGCATCCGTTTAGCGGCACACAACGCTTCCGCGTGGTGATGAGATGAATGTCGCGCGCGTGTGTCGGGGCATAGCTCAGCCTGGTAGAGCACCTGGTTTGGGACCAGGGGGTCGGGTGTTCGAATCATCCTGCCCCGACCACTTTTCATTCAATCTTATTTTTGGCTCCCGGGCTGGATATTTGATGCCGTTTGTATGCGGCAGGACATTTATGTGCGGTTCTCGTGGGATCAGTCGGCGGAGACGGCCGGGATGCGAGGAATAGGCGATGACCCCAGACGATCCAAAAACGACGCACGATGCGCAGGAGGACCCGCGCAACGGCTCGGTCAAAATTTATGTCAACGGCAAGATCGTCCCGAAAGAAGAGGCTATGGT
Organism: uncultured Hyphomicrobiaceae bacterium; assembly: GCA_964632265.1. Lineage (GTDB taxonomy): Bacteria > Pseudomonadota > Alphaproteobacteria > Rhizobiales > Hyphomicrobiaceae > CAJQQK01. Next base: position 6,635 of record CAZWCL010000165.1, read on the forward strand.
TTCGGTCTACGATTCCGGCTTTATGCTCGGCGACGGGATGTGGGAGGGCATGCGCCTGCACCATGGTCGCTGGGTGTTCTTCAATGAACATATGGACCGGCTCTTCGACAGTTGCCGCGCCGTCTCGCTCGATATTGGCATGAGCCGCAGTGAACTGGCTGACGCGCTCGAGGCGACCGCGGCCGCGAACGGCATGACAAGTGATGTGCACTGCCGGCTCATGGTTACGCGAGGGCGCAAAGCCAAACCATTTCAGCACCCAATACTATCGCGCAGCGGACCGACCGTCGTCATTATCATGGAGCACTCGAAGCCGGTCTCGAGAAATGATCAGGGCATTCGCCTTGCGACGGTACCACAGGTCCGGGGCCTTCCCCACGCGCAAGATGCCAAGTTGAATTCACATTCGAAGCTCAACTGCGTCATCGCGTGTCTTCAGGCTGAGGCGGCGGGGGCAGACGAGGGGTTGATGCTTGATCCGAATGGCTTTGTTAATACGACCAATGCCTGCAACTTTTTCATAGTGCGACGTGGTGAGGTTTGGACGTCGACGGGCGACTACTGCATGGCCGGAATTACGCGTGCAAAGATCATTCATCTTTGCCGTGCACATGACATTCCGGTTTTTGAGAAGAATTATTCTCTCTTTGAGACGCTCAGTGCCGACGAGGCCTTCCTGACTGGCTCGTTCGGTGGTCAAACGCCGGTTGCGACGATTGACGGCCATAAAATTGGTATCGATGGCGCGGGGCCCATGACCCGCCGTCTGCAGGTGCTGTATCGTAATCTGGTTGAAGCGGATGTCGCGCGCGCCATAGCTTAGATCATTTCCGGTTTAGTTGCA
>CAZWCL010000166.1:0-7477 GCA_964632265.1 uncultured Hyphomicrobiaceae bacterium
GCCCCGAAAAAGTCATCGCTCTCGCCCCGCGCTACAATTTTGCAGGCGGCATCGAACCGCTCACCATCAAGGAAGAACAACCGTTCGAGTGCATTCGCTGCACCAAACCGTTCGGCACCAAGAGCACAATCGAAAACATCATTGCCAAACTCGAGGGTCGCCACACGATGTTCCAGGGCGCTGCCCAGGTCGACCTTATTCGCATGTGCGATAACTGCCGCGTCATCGCCATGTCGGAAGCCAGCGATGACCCCCTGCGGCTCGGCGAACGTCCTCGTGTACGCACCACCGACGACTATCTCGCGGAACCGCCGAACAAGGACGACGACGACACCTGACGCCGGGGGGCCGACCGGCCCCCAAGGCTAATCGCTCCAAAAATAATCAACCAGAATTTAGTCAGCCAGGCTTCCGCCCCACGATGAGCTTGGTCATGCCGGGGATCAGATCATCGGCCAGTTCGACCTTGAAGCCCGTTTCAGCAAGCGCATCGGACAGCCAGAATGTCGAAATCGACTGCGCCTCCGGCGTGAACGCCATATGTTGCAGCTGCCACAGCGCGGCCAGTGTTGGGCCCCGCCGGTCCTTCTCGATCATAAAATCATGAACCATCAGCACGCCGCCCGGCTCGAGCGAGTTCCATGACCACTGTAGCAGGTCCTTGATCTTCGAACCCGGCACCCCGCTCAGCAGGTACGACATCAACACCGCGTCCTGCTCGCTCGGCCACGTCGACTCCAGCGCATTACCGGGAATGTAGCGAACCCGGTTGACGAGATCCGCCTCCGCCACAAACCGCCATCCAATCTCGGCAACGTTTGGAAAATCGACGATCGTCGACGTCAGCTCCGGATACGCTTTGCACAGGCTGATGGTCATCGCGCCGGTGCCCCCACCGACATCAAGCAGCGTCCGCGCATTCGAGAGGTCTACAGTCCGCGCTAACGTTCGCCCGGGCCCGAGCGACCCGGAATGTTGCGATTCCGAGTAGAGCGCCGCTTGATCGCCGTCGCTCATCCAGTGCGCGTAGGAATCGATTTCTCCCGGCCCCAGCGTCCCATCCATCACATCGTTGAGCTGCTGCATGAACGGATACATTTGCTTGTCGATCTGATAGCGCAAATAGTCACCGAAATCGTATTTCGCGCCCTTCACCATGAAGTGCTCGGCCGCCGGCGAATTCGTATAGACGCCATCCTTGTACTCGACCGCACCGATACTGGTCAGCGCTGTCACCAACGTCAGCACCCGGTTCCGCGGCACCCCCGTGGCTTCGGCGAGCCCGTCAATTGAATTCACCCCATTCGCGAGATGCGAGAAGACATCGATATGCAGCCCGGCAAACAGCGCCTTCGATGCCATGAAGCCGAAGGCAACACGTGACAGCTCTTCGGATGTTTCAAGCAAGGTCTCACTCATCGGCTTTGGGGCTCCCCGTCTCGTCCAAGGTCGACCGGGACATTGTCCGGCCATGTCGCGTTTCAGCAATTCGATGACGCTTCTACACCAAAGGGCTGCGTTCACCAACTCAGCTCAAGGAAACGTCACCGGCTTATCGCTCGGCCGCCATTTTGAATATTTTTTCATCACCGCCGCAAACCGTGCAGAATCCACGAATTCAGTGAGCCACCGTAGCAGGGCCGGCCACGGCCCCTGATCGAACCAGTCCCGGTCGACGTTTGCGAACTGGCGCACAAACGGAAAAATCGCGAAATCGGCCAAAGACGGCTTGTTACCGAAAAGGTGCCGCTTTCGCGACAGGGTGCCCTCTAGCCCCTGCAGAAAATTCGCGCCGCGGTGCCGCCCCGCCAGGCGCGCCGCATCATCTCCTTTCGCCGCATATTTGTATTGATCAAGTGCCGGTTTGAAATCGCGCTCGGTCGCCGCGATCAGCTCCAGCATCTCATCAACGCCATCCTCTTCCGGCTCCAGCCATCCTTCGGGGTCATGGCGCCCCAACGCCCACAGCATGACGTCGAGGCTTTCTTCGATCACGGTGCCCTCGGTCGTCACAACGACGGGTACAGTGCCCTTTGGTGAAACAGCCAGCATCTCCGGCGCCTTGTCCCGGAGCACGATCTCGCGCAATTCACACGACACCCCGCTCACGTAGACCGCCAGCCGCGCCCGCATCGCATATGGGCACCGCCTGAAACTATAGAGAATTGGCCGGTTCATCGCTTTTCTACCGCACGGCATCGGACCGCGCTGTCTGACAGGCCAATGGCCGGCCCGTGCCGCTCTGCACAGCGAATCTTAAGCATCAGGCATCAGGCCAACTAATGCCGTCCGTGGCAGTGCTTGTACTTCTTGCCTGATCCGCACGGACACGGTGCATTGCGGGCGACCTTGCCCCAGGTCGCCGGATTACTTGGATCGAGATCCGTCGAGGCCTGACGCGTTCTGACCGGCGCCTGCCGTTGCTCCGCCTCTTCCGCCTCGATATACGCCCGGCTCTCGCCGGCAATCGCCGCATCTGCTAGGGCCAGCTCTTCGTAAACCGATTCCGGCATCTCGTGCTGCGCGATCATTTCGGGCGGGATACCTTCGTCCTCGTCGTCATAGAACTCTTCTGCTTCCGGATCGATATGCATCAATTGGCCGGTAACTACCTCACGCAGCTTCTCGAGCATCGCCTCGAACAGCACGAAAGCCTCGGTCTTGTATTCGTTCAACGGATCGCGCTGACCGAACGCGCGGAAGCCGATCACCTCGCGCAGATGCTCCAGCGTCAAAAGATGCTCGCGCCACAGATTGTCGAGCGTGTTCAGAAGAATTGACTTTTCAATCTCCCGCATGCGCGCCTGACCTACACCCAGGGCTGTTCGGTCCTCCACGGATTCGACTTGCGCCGCCATCGCCTGCGCCGTCACATAGTCCGTCATGAACTGGAAACCGATCTCTCCGACCTGATTTTGCGCAGTCCGCAGATCGACGCCGTTTGCCTGGACCTGTTCGGCATTCTGATTCAGTAGAAAACGACCAATCGATTCCAGGTTTTCCTGAGGGTTTTCGACCAGCTTGGCCAGCTCAGTTTCAGCCGCAACATTGTCGAGTAGTGATTTCGCACTCTCATAGCTCTCGAGCGTCGATTTGCCGACGGCCTCGATCATCTCGTTGAAAGCCTTGTCGGCGGCCTCGGAGATGCGCTCCTTGATCTCTTCATCGGCAATGCCTTCCTCGTCGGCCCACTCAGAGATCGGCAGCTCGAGGTTCAGGATCTCATGCACCTTCGCCTTGAGTTCCTCGACTTCCCACTGCTCCGCGTAGGCTTTTTCCGGGATGTGCCGCGCGACCAGCGCCTGCACGACCTCTTCCCGCATATCCGAGATCGTCTGGCTAACATCGTCCTCGGCCATGATGTCGATGCGTTGCTCGAAAATGACCTTGCGCTGGTCATTCATCACATCATCATACTTGAGGATCTGCTTGCGCATATCGAAGTTGCGTGCTTCGACTTTTTTCTGCGCCATCTCAAGCGATCTGTTCATCCACGAGTGGCTGATTGCCTCGCCATGCTTCATGCCGAGCGTCTTGAGCACGCTGTCCATGCGGTCGGAGCCGAAAATCCGCATCAGATCGTCTTCAAGAGACAGATAGAACTTCGAGCGGCCCGGATCGCCCTGGCGTCCTGAACGTCCGCGGAGCTGATTGTCGATCCGCCGGCTCTCATGGCGCTCCGTACCGATTACGAACAGCCCACCGGGGTGCGTGACCGTCTTCGCCTCACGATCGTTCTTCGCCGGTTCGATCTCGATGACTTCTTCCGCCGCGAGGGCCTTCTGCTTGCCGGCTTCGATCTCCGCCTTGATCGCCTCGATCTTCTTGTTTCTCTCGGGCCCATCTTCGAGATCGGCCACTTCTGCCGCGATCCGCATGTCGAGATTTCCGCCGAGCTGGATGTCGGTGCCACGGCCCGCCATATTGGTCGCGATTGTAATCGACCCTGGCACACCCGCGTCGGCGATGATCTTCGCCTCCTGCTCATGGTAGCGCGCGTTCAGCACCCGATGCTCAATCTCGCGCTCCTTCAGCTTCGCCGCCAGAACCTCACTCTTCTCGATCGACCCCGTACCGACGAGCACCGGCTGGCCACGTTCTTTGGCGCGCACGATCTCCTCGATGATCGCATCCCACTTCTCGTCTTCGGTACGGTAGATTTCGTCGTCATCATCAAACCGCGCGATAGGCTTGTGCGTCGGAATCTCAAGCACATCAAGCCCGTAGATATCCATGAATTCGGAAGCTTCCGTGGCGGCCGTCCCGGTCATGCCCGCAAGCTTTTCATACAGCCGGAAGTAGTTCTGGAACGTGATCGACGCGAGCGTCTGGTTCTCAGGTTGAATCTCGACGTTTTCCTTCGCCTCGAGCGCCTGGTGGAGCCCTTCCGAATAGCGCCGACCGGCCATCATGCGGCCGGTGAACTCATCAATGATCACCACTTCATTGTTGCGCACGATGTAATCGCGGTCACGCATGAACAGCGTGTAGGCCTTCAACGCCTGGTTGATGTGATGGACAATCGAGACGTTCTCGATGTCATAGAGCGTACCGGTCAGCAGCCCCGCTTCGCCGAGCTTTTCCTCGACCCAGTGGTTGCCGGCTTCCGTCAGCGACACCTGCCGCTGCTTCTCATCAAGCTCGAAACGTTCTTTATCCTCGATGAGTTCGGGCATGTACTGGTCGACGGCCTTATAAAGATCCGCCTTGTCCTCGACCGGCCCGGAAATGATCAACGGCGTCCGCGCTTCATCAACGAGGATCGAGTCGACCTCATCGACGATCGCAAAATAGTGATCCCTCTGCACCATCTCTCGCTTCGACATCTTCATGTTGTCGCGCAGATAGTCGAAGCCGAATTCGTTGTTGGTGCCATACGTCACATCGCAGGCATACGCTGCGCGGCGCTCTTCGTCGTCCATCTCATTGACGATGCACCCGACAGTTAGGCCGAGAAACCGGTACACCTGTCCCATCCAGCCAGCATCGCGCTGTGCCAGATAGTCGTTCACCGTCACGACATGGACGCCACGCTCCGTCAGCGCGTTCAGATAAACAGCGAGCGTCGCCACGAGCGTCTTGCCCTCGCCCGTCTTCATTTCGGCGATCTTGCCATCGTGCAGCACCATGCCGCCGATCAACTGGACATCGAAGTGGCGCTGCCCAAGAGCACGAACGCCGGCCTCCCTGACGGTCGCAAAGGCTGGTACCAACAGGTCTTCGAGCGATTTGCCATCGCGCAGTTGCTGACGGAACATCTCCGTCCGCGCGCGCAAATCTTCATCGGAGAGCGCCTTAACCTCATCTTCCAGCGCATTGATTTCATCAACTCGCGACTGGTAATTACGGACCCGCCGGTCATTGGCCGAGCCAAAAATCTTCGAGGCAATCGTCCCAAACGAAATCATGTCTAGCTTGTCTTTCTTGAGGGCTCACCGAAGCTATGAGTGCCCGAACCGCCCGGATCTGATCAGCACAACCTATAAAATCCTGCCGCCGCCCAGCTCGAGCGCTACGCAACCTATGAACCAAACGGCGGCGCAACTTGAGCACGGCCTCTCTGGTTCATCTCGGCATGGACCTTGAGGTGCGGTCATTCATACCGCATGTAAAGGCCCGGACAAGGCAAACACATCGCCAGGCCCAGTCTGTGATGCTCAAATAGGAAGCGAGGGCATGGCTTGTCAATGAAAGGCGACATGTCTTTGACCCATCTCATGGGCCACGAAAGCATATCAAGGCCCCCAACCCATATTGTGGACATTGCGGCCCGTATTGTGAACAAGGGGCATAAGGACGTGGCCGGGGTAGATGGCCATGACGAGAGGCGGTCATTGGAGCGGTCCTGCGACCATAGGTGCCCTCCGTCTTGTGGCCGCACTTCCCACATACGACACCACCGATTACAACCTCCGAACCTCGCACACTGGAGATTACGTGAACCATACACCCTCAGCCATGAAAGCCACGGTACAAATCGTGGTGGCCGCGACAGCGCTCGCAATCGTATCACCGGCGATCGCTCAGGACGCTAAGCCCCAAAGCTCACAGACCCGGCCCTCCAAAGCCGGAGACGACAAGGTCGTCGCCACCGTCAACGGTGCCCCGATCACCGAAGGCGATCTCACGTTCGCCGAGCGTGAAATCGGCGCCAATCTCGACCGTGCCCGTCTGACCGACCCAGCTCGCCGCCGCCAGGTCCTCATCGCATTTCTCGTTGAAAATCAACTTCTCGCTGAAGCAGCCGCCAAAGAAAAACTTGGCAATGACGCGAATTTCGAACAGCGCATGGCCTACTGGAAGCGCCGCGCTCTGCGCGAAGCCTATTTCGAGAACGCGATCCAGCCGACGGTAACTGACGAAGAGGCCAGAAAATTCTACGATATTCAGCGCAAACAGGCCACCGGCGGTCCGCAAGTGCGTGCCCGTCACATTCTTCTCAAGACCGAGGACAAGGCCAAGGAAGTCTACGAACTCGTCGTTCACGACGGAGATTTCGCTGAACTGGCAAAGAACCATTCGACCGGTCCTTCCGCCAAACAGGGCGGCGATCTCGGATATTTCGGTCTCGGCCAGATGGCACCGGGCTTCCAGGAGGTCGCCTTCAGGCTCAAGCCCGGCGAAGTCTCCGAACCCGTAAAGACCCAGTTCGGCTGGCACATCATCAAGGTCGAAGACCGCCGCGAGACGAGCCTTCCGCCCTATGAGCAGTTGGAGCCACGCATCAGGCAGCATCTGGCGGCACAAAAAACGCGCGAGATCACGTCGTCCATGCGCAAAGACGCCAAGATTGAATACACTGACCCGAAAGACAAACCGCAGCGCTAGAGCGTTTCAGGTTAAACTGAAGCGCTCATAGAGAGCGCACGCGACCCGCCACATTGTGGCGCCCCTCGGAGGCCGGCCGCGCGGCGGCGTGGGGCCGAGTAGCCGTGAGAGATGAAATCGTTGGATCGTTTCCGCCCCAGGACGCTCTCGCAGCACATTTGATACGAACCAAACCGCCGGCCGGGCTTGCCCGCGCCGGCGTTTTCGTTTTCATGGGCCGGGACTATCCCTACTTTGGACCGACGCACTAATTACCGAGGACCCTCACCGATGGCCGGCTTCGTCAAACCGTCACCCTTCTCTCCCGAAAAGTTGCCGGACATGCCGATCGTCCCAGGCGCCAAGTTCGCAGCTTTCGAGGCCGGGCTGAAATACAAGGGTCGCAAGGATCTAATGCTGGCCGTCCTCGCCCCGGGCACCGTTGCCGCCGGCGTCACAACACGCTCGAAAACCTGCTCAGCCTCGGTCCTGTGGTGCCGCCAACAGCTCAACCATGGCCGTGCCCGCGCTCTCGTGGTGAATGCGGGCAACGCCAACGCTTTCACGGGCCAGCACGGCGCTGACGCCGTTGCCAAAACCGCCGATGCTGCCGCCAAGGCCGTCGGCTGCGAACCGTCCGAGGTCTACATTTCCTCGACCGGCGTAATCG
>CAZWCL010000167.1:0-7474 GCA_964632265.1 uncultured Hyphomicrobiaceae bacterium
TGGACACTTGCCCTGGGGCAGGCGTGTCCTGGCGCAATTGGCGCAGAACGTGCACTCGTAAGAGCAAATCCTGGCGTCGTTCGAAGCCGGCGGAAGGTCTGCGTCACAACATTCACAATTTGGTTTGAGTAGTAGCATCCGGCTTGCTTCCCCAGTGTCGGCTTTCAATGCCGCGTTGAACATGGATACGACTCTGCTAAGACCCGTCCGGCGACCAAACGCCCTCTTTTTTGAAGGGTGAGTTTTGTTCACTGCTTGTCCCGCTGGCATGTCCTCGGTGCAGGTTCGCCCAGAGGAACTTCGGAATGGAAACCTGGCAAGTCATCCTGCTCGGACTGCTAGAGGGGCTCACTGAGTTTATACCAGTTTCGTCAACCGGGCATATTTTGCTGGCAGGACATTTTATAGGTTTCGATTCGCCTGGAAAAGTCTTCGAAGTTCTTATTCAGCTTGGCGCTATACTTGCGATCCTTAGTGTCTATTTCGTCAGGTTGTGGCGGATTGCGATCGCGCTGCCGACGGATCCGCGTGCCCGGAGGTTTGTAGCGGCCATTCTGCTGGCGTTCCTGCCAGCCGCGGTGATTGGCGTCCTGGCGCACGGGTTCATCAAGGCAGTCCTTTTCGAGAGCCCGGTCCTAATTTGCAGTACGCTGATTATAGGCGGAGTCGTATTGCTCATCGTTGATCGGCTGCCATTGAAGCCTCGCTATACGGATGCGATGGATTTTCCCCCGTCGATGGCTTTTGCGATCGGTCTTTGCCAGTGCCTTGCGATGATACCCGGCGTGTCGCGGTCCGGCGCAACAATCGTCGGATCGCTGCTCATGGGCACGGATAAGCGGTCGGCAGCCGAGTTTTCGTTCTTTCTGGCGATGCCGACCATGACGGGTGCATTCGTCTATGATCTCTACAAGAACTGGTCAGTCCTGAGCGTGGACGACACAGTTGCGATTGCCATAGGTTTCGCCGTGTCGTTTGTCGCGGCTTTGTTCGTTGTTCGGTATCTGCTCGATTACGTGTCGAGTCACGGGTTTGGGTTATTCGCCTGGTGGCGAATTCTCGTGGGTAGCGCGGGGCTGGCCGGGTTATATCTGTTTGTCAGCTAACTCAGTGGCGCGCGATCGATTGCCGCGTGCTGCACTGAAGCGAGGCACCGGAGGGAGGCCTCGCAAAACAAGGCGGGTCGCCTGTGTCATGCCGCGTGTGGAGCGGTTGATTTTGTCAGTGCACGGAATATTGCCGAGAGGTTGCGCGCCGCGCGAAGACGCTTGGCCGTCTCCGGCTCGCGAAGCAACCGCGATATACAGGCCAGTGCCCGAAGGTGATCGCCGCTTGCATGCTCTGGAGCGAGCAGCAAGAACACAAGGTCTACGGGCTCGTCGTCCAGCGCTTCAAAGTCGATTGGCTTGGACAGACGGGCAAAGAGGCAGTGAATGCCGTCTAGTTCCTTGAACTTCACATGCGGAATTGCAATACCGCGGCCAAGGCCCGTTGATCCCAGCCGCTCGCGCTGAAGTAGCGTATCAAAAATCTCACGCGAACCGACAACGCCGCCGGTAAGTTCGGCTGCCGCGCGGGACAATTCATGGAGAGCCTGTTTTTTGCTCTCCACGTCCAGCGACGGGATTATCGCATTCTCAGATATGAGATCCTGAAGATCCATGACAACACCATTCCTCGCGAGTCGCTGTCGGGGCGCACTCACTACGCATCAAATGTGCCGGTGATTTGGTGAGGGTGACAGATGGATTGCAACCCCACTCAGGAAACTTTCGTTCCACACTCTTTATTCAGGTTGGCGTCACTTCGGGGTTAATCCACCCCACATGTCCATCATCGCGTCTGTAAACGATGTTGATGCTGCCCGTTCCTGCGTTTCGAAACACCATAAAGGGCTGCTCCGTCAAGTCCAGCTGCATCACGGCTTGGCTGACACTGTACTCGCGCACCTCTCGGACCGACTCGGCGATGATTACCGGTTCTGAGTTTTCTTCTGTTGTATCAATGGCTTCGTCATCCATTTGAACGACGAAATCATTAGCAGACAGAAAATTTGCAGAGTTACCCGAATTTCCCTGATGGTGGTCCTTCAGGCGGCGTTTGTAACGGCGCACGCGCTTTTCGAGGCGTTCCATCGCGGCATCTGCGCTGGCGTGAGGGTCGCTGCCAGAGCCATGAGCCTCCAGCAAGAGACCCGTTTTGAGACGCATCGAACAATTAGTTGTGAACTGACCTCTAACCTTCTCAATTCTTATGTGGCCGGAAATTTCCGGGCCGATATACTTGTCCAATACAGCACGAGCTTTGTCCGTAACATAGGTTTGGAAGGCGTCACCCGTTTCCATGTTCTTGCCGGTTACCTGAATGCTCATGTTCGCTCCAAGTTAATGATGGTCGCCCCGACCTGAGAGTATACGCTCATTTCGGCACAGCAGGAAGGCGTGTCTTGGTGAAACGGGGTGTGCGGATTGTACCCCTGAAAGGCTGAAAAAGACGTCCATCCCGTGTGAATTCACAATGATTTTAATGGTGGCGGCCGAGCGCGAAGCAAGCAAGGCTAATGAATATGAGCGAAGCGCTCAATGCCAATGAAAATGTGAGCGAAGTGCTCAGGCGGCGCCGGCCAACATTCTTTTGCTGCGGCGGCGTTGGACGGAAGAGGGGATGCGCATTGCCTCACGGTATTTGGCGACGGTGCGCCGTGCGATGTCGATGCCATCGGCCTTGAGCTTCTCGACGATCTTATCGTCGGAAAGAACCGCCTTGGCCGTCTCGGCGTCGATCATGGCTTTGATGCGGTGGCGGACGGCTTCGGATGAGAAGGAATCGCCATCGTCGGCGGCGGCAATGGCGGACGTGAAGAAATATTTGAGTTCGAGTATCCCGCGCGGCGTCGCCATGTACTTGTTCGAGGTCACGCGACTTATGGTCGATTCGTGCATCGAAATGGCTTCCGCGACGATCCGCAGGTTGAGTGGGCGCAGATGCTCGACGCCGTGCATGAAGAAGCCGTCCTGCTGGCGGACGATCTCTTCTGAAACACGCAGGATCGTTCGGGCACGCTGATCGAGGCTCTTGACGAGCCAGTTCGCCGTTTGCAGGCAATCCTGAATATACTCTTTGTCGTCCCCCTTGCTGCAAGCTTTCGAGACGCGGGTATAATAGGTGCGGTCGACGAGAACGCGGGGAAGCGTATCGTTATTGAGTTCGACGATCCAGCCACCATCGCTGGCGGGACGTACGATTACATCGGCGACGATCGGTTGAACCGGCGATGCGCCGTACTTCAGGCCGGGCTTGGGGTCGAGCGTTTTGAGCTCGGTGATCATCTCGGAGAGTTCGTCCTGGTCGACGCCGACGGCTTTTCGCAGCGCTGACAGGTTATGCGCTGCCAGCAGATGCAGGTTCTCGATGAGGTTGGCGATCACCGGGTCGAAGCGATTGCGCTCTTTAAGCTGCAGCGTCAGGCACTCGGCGAGATCGCGCGCGAAGACGCCGTTCGGCTCGAAGGTCTGGAGTTTCGCCAGAAGGTCTTCGATCGCCGTGGTGCGGGTGCCGAGCTTGTCTGCGAGTTCATCCAGGTCGCCGCGCAGGTAGCCGGCGTCATCGACCATGTCAATAAGGTGCTGCGCTATCATGTGCTCGGCGGGCCCGGACACTGCAAGGTGCGACTGACGGGTGAGGTGATCTTTCAGGGATGGGACTTCGGAAACGTACGATTCAAAATCAGGGTGGTCGCCGTCCATCGCGCTACCGCCGCCGGGGCTACGTCCAACGCCGGCCCAAGAGCCCAGTTGATCGGGGCCGAAGTCGGTCGAGGGCGCCTCCGGGTAGACATTTTCGATTTCGGTGTCGAAGGTGCCAGTGTAGTCGACGGCGCCACCCTCGAAGTCAAGATCGGCGCTGTCGGCACGCTCGGTCTCGGCTTTGTTTTCCGGCGTGTGGTCTTCTTTGGATGAGGAGGGGCCCGCGTTGTCTGCTTCCTCCCGTTCGAGAAGCGGATTGCGCTCAAGCTCTGCCTCGACGAAGGCATTCAGCTCGATGTTCGATAACTGCAGCAGTCGGATTGCCTGTTGCAGCTGTGGCGTCATCACCAACTGCTGCCCTTGGCGGATCTCCAATTTCGCTGACAATGCCATAGTTCGAGCCTTCGCTACCCCCTTTAACCCATAAGCACCAAGGTGCCGCCTGAAGGTTTACGAGGCGCTACTCAGGCGAACATATCGCCGAGATACACCCGGCGAACGTCATCATTGTTAATGATTTGTTGCGGGTTGCCCTGAGTTAGCACCTGACCATCATAGATGATGTATGCCCGGTCGATAAGGCTCAGAGTTTCGCGGACACTGTGGTCAGTTATCAACACCCCGATGCCTAAACCGGTCAGATGACGGACGAGCTGCTGGATGTCGCCGACTGCGATGGGGTCAATGCCGGCGAAAGGCTCGTCGAGCAGGACGAACGAGGGCCGGCTCGCCAGCGCCCGGGCGATTTCGCAGCGCCGACGTTCACCGCCCGAAAGCGCGATCGAGGACGATTTGCGCAGGCGGGTTATTTTGAACTCTTCGAGTAGCTGGTCGAGCTGCTCGCGGCGCGCCTTCCGATCCGGTTCAACGATCTCGAGCACGGCCATGATGTTCTGTTCGACGGTGAGACCGCGGAAGATCGATGGCTCTTGCGGCAGATAGCCGATGCCGAGCCGGGCGCGGCGGTACATTGGCAGCGGGGTTATGTCCTTGCCATCGACATAAACGCGGCCGCCGTCCGACGGGACCAGACCGGTAATCATGTAGAACGCGGTTGTTTTGCCGGCACCATTAGGGCCGAGCAGGCCGACGGCCTCGCCGCGCTGGACCGCGAGAGAGATGCCACGGACGACGGGGCGCTTCTTGTAGCTTTTTTGCAGGCTGTCTGCGTAAAGCCAACCCTGCGCGATATAGGGGACATCGGTAGTTTGGTGGTTGGCAGGGGCCGCGGGGGGCAAGGTTCCGGAGTCGCGGTCAAGCCTGTCGCGGGGCGGCTCGAGGGCCGGTTCGACTGGCGCGCCGGGCTGGTCGCCGTGTCCATCGAAATCCTGCCGGTGACGTCGAAGCGGAAAAAGTCTCAATGTAGCGGGCCCGTTCGTAAGGCATCTGATTGGGAGTTAACAATCCTGATTGGACTGATTTTAGGGCGATTTGCGGGCGGAAGAATAGGGGCACGATAATCAGGGGTGTGCAAGTCGGACCGGGAGGTGCAAGGGACCTCGCAGTGTCATCCCATCGGCCCAGATTGCCTCGCCGGCGCGTTCCATCTCTGGGAAGCGGCGATGCAGAGCGGGGATCGCGATCGTGGCTTCGAGGCGCGCAAGTGGGGCGCCGAGGCAGAAGTGGGTGCCATAGCCGAACGCGTAGTGGCGCTTCGATGGGCGTGCGATGTCAAGGTCGTCGGGGCGCTCGAAGGCGTCGGGGTCGCGGTTGGCAGCCGCGATCATGGCGTAGATGCGCTCGCCCGTGCGGATCGTCTGCCCGGCGAGTTCATGGTCCTCAAGGGCGATGCGGACCATCGAAGGTGTCGGCCCGTCGAAACGGAGGAATTCTTCGGTGGCAGCTTCGATCGGGAGCGGTTGGGTGAGTTGGCGGAAAGCATCGCGCTGAGCGGGATGTGCGAGCAGGTGAAGTGTTGCCATCGTGATCAGGTTGGTTGTCGTCTCATGGCCGGCGAACAGAAACAGGATGCAGGTCGCAACGAGTTCGTCGTCGGTCAAGCGGCCGTCCTGATCGTCATGGGCCGAAATGAGGAGCGAGAGGATGTCGGGGCGAGGCGTGCGTCGATGTTCGGCGATTGCCTCACGAAAGGCGTCGGCCATTGCCGAGGCGGCGGCGGAAGCGCGGGCGTACTTGTCAGGCACGGCGCGGGCGGAACCGATGAAGAGTTTGATCTCGTCGGACCAGTGTTTCATTTCGGGCAGGCGAGAGCGGGAGATGCCGAGCATGTCCATGATGACGTAGGCCGGCAACGGATTCGAAAATGCAGCGACGAGGTCGACGGTGCCTTCAGGCTCGAGGCCGTCGAGGAGCGTTTGGGTGACGCGCTCGACGTTGAGGCGGATGGGGGCGAGCGCCCGGCTCGTGAAGACGCGGGCTACAAGATTGCGCATACGGGTGTGATCCGGCGGATCCTTGAAGACCAGCCAGTTGCCAAGGTAGCGCATGACTTCGCCAAGTTCGGCCTGCGCCGGGGTCCGCTGGGCGCGGTAGAACGGCGTGACGGTGTCAGCAGACAGTGCGCGGTCGGCGAGGACGGCGTGGACGTCGGCGTAGCGTGTCACCACCCAGGCACGCAGCGGCGGGCTCCAGTGGATTGGTGCCGCCTGGCGCAGTTGTGCCAAGTGGGGGTAGGGATCAGCGACGAACCCCGGTGTGGCGGGGTCGAGAAACGGGGCTTGTTGCAAGGATGGTGTCACTGATCATGGGCCGGTGATGTTGACGCGCGGCAATGCGATGATTTCTGCGGCAGGCATAACTCCGGATCGCCGACCGCGCGCAAAGACGCGCTATTCTGCGGCCTCTGTCTGCGGGAGGCTGTCCGGCTGCCATTCGACAGTCGGGCGGCGCGAATAGTCTGTAAACCAATCGGGGTCGGTGCGGTGCTCGACCCGGCCATCGGCATGGATGCGGGCAACCGCACGACGTGACGAGAGGCAGAACATGTGTACGCTCATCGGCATGCCTCCAGTGTGGCAGTACCCAAGCTCTATGTTGCAGTCGACGATCATTGATGAGCCCATAAAGCCCATGGCGCCCATGCCGGTCGAATTCCCAAGCTCGCGCAGTTCCTGTTCGAGGGCGGCAACCTTGGGATCCGAGTGCTGCGAGCCAACCGTTCTGAGGCAGGCGGCCTGCTTGCCAAGAACCATCGCGGCATCCTTCGAGCCGCCGAGGCCGACGCCAACGATGGCCGGCTGGCAGGCAAGGCCGCGCTTGCCGAAAGCGACGAGCGTGTCGAGGAAGAAACGCTTGATGCCGTCGATGCCGTCGCCGGGAAACAGCATCCGGTAGTCGGTGCCGAACAGCCCGCCCTTGTGGACGGTGATGAGGTCGATCCAGTCCCCGTCAGGGTTGAAGGCGTACTCGATCTCGGGGGCATTGATGCCGACGTTGTTGTCGTGATCTGTGCGCCAAAGAGGGTGGACGCGGTTGGGCCTCAGGGGCACGGAATGGGTGGCTGTGGCGGTGGCGCGCCGGAGGGCGGCTTCCAGCGCGGCTGGGCCACCTTCGATGCGGGCATCGTTGCCGAATTTTACGTACCAGCGCGGTGTGCCGGTGTCGCCGCACATGGCGCGGCGGTCTTCTTCGGCGGCCTTGTAGTTGTCGAGCATCGCGCGAATGACGAAGGCGGAGAGTTCGCCGGATTCGGTGTCGGCAAGTTTTTCAAGGCCGCCGAGATAGTCGCGCGGGATTTCGATGGCGGCCTTGGCCATGAGGTCTTCGGC
>CAZWCL010000168.1:0-7445 GCA_964632265.1 uncultured Hyphomicrobiaceae bacterium
ACCAGGAGGAAAGTCCTTGGGAACCCTACCATGTGCGCAAAGGCTTCGGCGCTGATCAAAGCGTGGTGACCACAATGGCAGCCGAACCACCGCACAACATCAACGACCACGGCTCGAATACGGCGAAAGGCATTCTGAAAACAGTTGCCAGCACGATGTCTCAAACGGGCGCAAATAATACCTATCTCAACGGACCAATGTTTGTGGTCTTTGGTCCAGAACACGCGCAAACCGTGGCTCGGGATGGATTTGGGGTCGCCGACGTGCAGGAATTCCTTTGGGACCATTCCAAGGTCCACATCTCACGCATCTCCGATGAAAATCTCCGGAGCTGGAAAGATCAGGATCGTCTCGCCACCGGTGACTATTATTATCCAGCCAAGACGCCCGAAAATATTCAGGTCGCGGTGGCCGGCGGTGCCGGCAAACACTCGGCGTTCATTCCCTCGTTCGGGGACACGGCCGCGCCGAGCACCGTTATCCGTAAGGCATGAACGCCTATGAGTGCTTTTGGTGACTGGCCAGTATTCGACGAAAAGGTTCCTTGGGACGAAGCCCAGGCGGTCCTGATCGAAGCGGATCTATGCGACGGCCTTCCCATGGCGGTGCCGACCGCTGAACGTCTCGAGGCGATGCTACCGGAGCCATCAGATGCCGGCCTTTCACACGGCCTCATGCCGCCGTTGTTTGGCGAACTGACCAACGCATCGATTGCCTATAACTGCACACTGGCCGGTTGTACCGGACCGCACGCGCCACAGATCGTCGCGACCGCCGCAAAAGCCTGCCTGGAAGAACCGTTCAATCTGCTCGGGCTGGCGACGACGACGGGTAGTCCGGCGATTGCCACCGTCGTGCATGGGTGGGTCGCCGACGCTCTGGGTATGAGCAGTGGTGTGAATTGTCTCGGCCCTGGCTCTGTTGCCAATGCTACTCTCGGCCGCGCCATCAGTCTCGTTTTACGCAACATTGCCGGCATGCGTACTGGTGGCGCCGATATGGCGACGATGGGCCAGCCGGCAAAATACGGCCTGTGTTTTCCCGAAGGCCGTGATGAGACATTCCAGCCCTTTCATGTGCGTCGCGGCCTTGGGCCCGGGGAAAGCGCGGTGACGGTGGTCGGCATATCAGGCTCCATGGAAGTGCTGCCCTCCCATGACACTGGCAACTGGGATACGCCGGAAGAAATTCTTCGCCCGGCCAGCCTTATGATGCGGGCATGCCTCGTCGCCGGAGGCGGCTCGCGCAGGCCTGACACTGGTGATCAGGTGCTGTTGTTGCCGCCGGAGTTGGCCGCGCTGATCGCAGGGCGCGGTTGGCGAATCGAGGATGTCCAGGATTATATTTACAACAGCGACGATGCGGTCGGGTCAGGGCCGATCGCGGCGAGCGCTGAAGACATCCATGTCATTGTGACGGGCGGCGCCGGTGTGAAGATGACTGTGCTGCCGCCGTGGGGCGGCGGGACGCGGGCTGTAACCCGGTCGCTCCGCGCGGCAGGGTGATAAGCGCCTTGCAGAGCGCAAAGCAGCCGACACGGCTCAATACCGACGCCTTTCTGGGACCGCCGCCAAATATCTCAAGCACTGATATTCGCGACCGCCTCCATTGCCGCCGTTGCCCCATCTGCAACGGCATGCACGAGACGCCCCCGATATCCCGACCGTACTGCACCGATCGCAAAAAGGCCCGGCGTTTTGGTTTGCATCGCCTCGGATGTGAGCGCAGCCCCCGCGCTATCGAACGCCGCGATCCCCTCGATGACAGACCCGTTAGGTCGCAGGCCGATAAAGACGAAGACGCCATCGCACTGGATTTGAACGGCTTCACCCCTGGTGTGATCGTGCAGACGAATAGCCTCGACACTGTCACCACCGAGGATTTCGGTTACATCGCTCATCAGCCGTACCGAGACCGAGGGCAGGTCCGCGATGCGGTCGATATAGGACTGGCGGGCTCTGAGCCCGTCACCGTGCGTGACGACCGTTATCTTGTCGGCGTGGTCTGCAAGGTGGAGGGCCTCTTCCAGGGCGGCATCTCCGCCGCCGACAACGACGACTTCCCGGCCCTTGTAGAGCACGCCGTCACACCATGCGCATTGCGAGATGCCACGCCCCAGAAGGGTCTCGGCCCCCGGCACTTCGAGCATCCGCAAACGGGCACCGGTCGCAACGATCACTTGCCGCGCCGGGATCTTGCCCTCGGATGTAGCAATAGAAAAGTGGGTCCCATCCCGCGTAATGGATGTGGCCTCCGCAAAGACTTGCTCGACATCGAGTTCTGCATTCGAGCCCGACAGCGCAGCCGCCAGCCCTATGCCTGAAACCGGTTCAACCTCCGCCGGAAAGCCGTGCAGTTCACCGACATTGCAGACGAGACCGCCCATTGCCTCCGTGCCCATAATGTGGACGACGTGGCATCCGCCGAGGCCTGCGTGATGTGCTGCCGTCAGCCCCGCTATTCCGCCGCCCACAACGGCAACATCGAATTTCTCAGCCATAAGCCTCTCGTATCAGCAGTCATATTATGAACCGAACATATTGTAGCGTCTCGGCGCCTACAACACAGGCTGTCAGTTTGTACGACCCAACAAGACCCGTCCCGCGTCATCCCTGACGTGCAGCATTGCCGAAGCCACTGCATTCACTCCGATCAATTTCAGCCGGTCTGCGATGTCGATGGTCACAAGGCTGTGCGTCATGCGCCCTCCACTGTCCAGGAAGGGAACGGCGATAATCGTCACGCCGTTTATGTAGTTGCCGTTATCGACCGCGAATCCCGTCTCCGCCACCGCATCGACCTCGCGCTTCCAGGCGCGATAAGGCGGCGGGTTGTCCCATTTGAGTTTGGCAAAGCGCCGTTTCAGTTCGGTCGCGGGCAGTCCGATCAGATTAAAGGCGGCGTGGCACCTGCCGGTCGCGCTGATTAGCGCCGGGAAACGGCTGCCAAGATCAACCTGAAGGCGGAACGGTTGGTCGGCGCGGGAGAGTGCAACCACGATCATGTGGTCCGGTTCCGCGAGTTCAGTGGCCAACGCCGTACCGCCGAAACGTTGCGAGATTTCGGTCAGGCCGGGCTCTGTAACCCTGGCGAAGCTGTTCTGGGTGAGCGCCGTCCGGGCGATTGGCAGGATGCCGAGCCCGATCGCATAGCGCTTCGTTGCCGGATCGAATGACACAAGCCCTTCCGCCGTCAGTGCGCGGCAGATGTGTAGGCAGGTGCTCGGAACGAGGCCAAGTTCACGAGCGAGCCGGTTGACACCCATTGGCTCGTCCGAATTGCCAAGTGCCCTAAGGATCGCGACGGCCCGCGTGACGGCCGGAACCCGGCGCATGCTGATGCCTTTTTCCGCTTGATCAGCCATCTCGACCATCCTCCAGATTGTTGTCTATAGACAATATAAAGTTCTTTTTGACAATGATTTTATGCCGCGGTTAGAACTCTCCCACCGGGTGCGTAACGGCGGCGCAATGCATGACAGTCACAGGAAGCGGACGCGGATGACGAAACTGACCGAATATACGTCCTACAGTGATGCGCTGGCGCATTTTACGAATGAGGCGCTGTGGGAACTGTTCGACGGTGACCGCGAACGGCTCAACATCGCGCATGAATGTATCGACCGGCACGCCGGCGATCCCAAGCGCGTTGCCGTGCGCATTGCCCACGATGACGGTCGCGACACCTTCCTGACGTTTGAAGAGATTGCCCGATGGTCGTCGCGGTTCGCACACGACCTCGTCGCCCGTGGCGTTGCACCGGGCGACCGGGTTGCTGTGATGCTGGAGCCGTCACTCGCGTTTTATGCCTGTATCTTCGGGTGTATGAAGGCTGGCGCAGTCGCCGTTCCGATGTTCACCCTTTTCGGAGCAGAGGGTGCACGGCTGCGGCTTGATGATTGTACGCCGAAGCTACTTGTTACCTCTGAGGAGAAAGCTGGCGAACTCGGTGCGCTCGACGGTATAGAGATCGTCGTGCCGAACGATGTATTCTTCGCCAGGCTTGAACCGTTTCCCGACCGCTACGATTGGCAAACAACGGCCGGCGACATGGCGGCGTTTCAGTACACCTCCGGCACGACCCGGGCGTTGCCGGAGGCCATTCACCACACACATCGCGCGATCGTCCTCGTCGCCATAGCCGCCCTTTACGGCACCGGGGTTCGCCCGGCTGATGAATTTTTCTGTCCGTCTTCTCCCGCCTGGGGGCATGGCTTGTGGCATGGCACGCTGGCCCCTCTCGCGCTCGGGGTGACCACCGGCGTCTACGCCGGCCGCTTCGATGCCGATCGCCTGATGAAGGCGCTGTCAGACTATCGCATAACCAATCTTTCAGCGGCAGCCACGCATTACCGGATGATGATGAACTCGGATACAGCATCGCGCTACGAGTTTGCTCTTGAGAAGCTCTCGTACACCGGCGAGCCGATCGACGAAGAGACGCTGAAGTTCGTCGATCGGACATTTCGCAGGCCCGTGTGCAGCATGTACGGTACGACGGAAATCGGCGTCATTCTGGTCAACTACCCAGGCGCGCAAGACTTTCCTGTAAAGCCGGGATCGCTCGGCAAGCCGGTGCCGAACATTGATGTCGCGGTTCACCGTGGCGACGGGCAGGAAGCCGGCACCGGCGAGATTGGCGAAATCAAATTAAAACGCCGTGGTGAGTGGTATCCGACCAAGGACCTCGGTTACGTCGATGAGGACGGCTATTTCTACCACGCCGGCCGCGCCGATGACGTGATCATCTCGGCTGGCTGGACGATGAGCGCGATCGAGATTGAGAACGCGCTGCTTGCCCACCCAGCCATCAAGGAGGCTGCCGTGATTGGCGTGCCGGACCAATTGCGCGGTCAGGTCGTCAAGGCGTTCGTCGTCACTGAGCGTACGCGCGACGAGGCGTTCACACGCGATATCCAGGGCTTCGTCAGAAGCCGACTCAGCCAGCACGAATATCCCCGCCAAATCGAAATTGTCGGCGAATTGCCGAAAACGCCGGCCGGCAAGGTCAACCGCAAGGTCCTTCGCGAGCGCGAGCGCGACAATACCTCGCCCGGCCCGGACGCCTGAATTCAGACAACAAAGACCAATCACAAGAGGATGCCGCCGTGACTGATGCAAACGACCTGTTTCCGACAATAACAGATGAGGGGCTCGACCAACTACGCGGCCGGATCGGCGTGTCGATCGAAAACACCCTTGAGCCATGGTGCCACGAGGCGACGCGCGACAACATCCGCCACTACGCTCACGGGATCGGCGACGACAATCCACTGTGGTGCGACCCTGACTACGCGGCCAACACCAAATACGGCACGCTCGTTGCCCTGCCGAGCTTCCTTTTCGCGACCAACCGTATCATCTCCGGCTATGTCGGTGGCCTGCCGGGGGTGCATGCCATGTGGGCTGGTGCGGACTGGACCTGGCACAAACCGGTCCTGCGCAATGACGAAATCTCGACCCGGGCGCACCTCAAGGACCTTGTCGAGCACCAGACGCGGTTCGCCGGCCGCGCGATCCAGCAGATCTACCACGTCGACTTTTTTAACCAATCCGGCGACCTCGTTGCCGAGGCTGATAGCTGGTGTTTCCGCACGGCTCGTGATGAAGCGCGCGAGCGCGGCACCAAATACAAGGAGGTGCAGGACAAGGCGCCGCGGCGCTACACCGATGAAGAACTCGAAGAGTTCTTTGCGCTCTATGCGAACGAAGAAGTGCGCGGTAGCACGCCGCGCTATTGGCAAGACGTAGCCGAGGGCGAGGAACTCACCCCACTTGCCAAAGGTCCGATGACGGTCACCGGTTTCATTGCCTATGCGCAAGGGTGGGGCGGGCTCTATATCCGCGCCAACAAACTCAATTGGCGCCAGATCACAGCGCATCCGGGGCTCGGAATCAAGAACCGCTTCGGCATTCCCGATTGCCCGGAACGGGTACACTGGGAGGAAGAGTTCGCAAAGATGGTCGGCACCCCCGGCGCTTACGATTACGGTCCCGAGCGCTGTTCATGGCTGACGCATCATCTTACAAACTGGATGGGTGACGACGGCTTCCTGCGTCGGGCATCTTGCAAAATTCGTCGTCACAATCCGGAAGGCGATATGCTGACGTTTTCGGGCAAGGTGACGAAAAAATATACCGAGGGCGGCCGCCATCTGGTCGACATCGAGCAGGAAGCGCGTAATCAGGATGGTGAGTTGTCGGTCATCGGGGCGGGCACGGTCGAACTCCCTAGCCGTTGAGGTTGAGATAATGACAGGCGACGACGATGACACAACCGCGCGCGATTGGCCGGGACCGCTCTCGGGATTGCGCGTCCTTGACCTCACGCGTGTGCTCGCCGGTCCTTATGCAACGCAAAGCTTCGCGGATCTTGGTGCCGAGGTAATCAAGGTCGAGCCGCCGAGTGGCGATGAGACGCGGAGCTTCCCGCCGTTCATCGGCCAGGAAAGCCACTATTTCCTGGCCCTGAACCGCAACAAGAAGTCGGTCGTCATCGACATCAAGCAAGATGACGGGAAGGCATTGGTGCGCCGCTTGGCGGCTCAGTCCGACATCCTTGTCGAAAACTACCGGCCAGGCGTCATGGACAAGCTCGAGCTTGGCTATGAGGATCTGAGTGCGCTCAATCCGGGGCTGATCTATTGCTCGATCAGCGGCTTTGGCCAGACCGGACCGCTGCGCGACAAGCCGTCGTTCGATATCGTCACCCAGGCCATGAGCGGAGCGCTCAGCGTCAATGGCGAAAAGGGGCGTGCGCCGGTCAAGCTCGGCCTTCCGGTCGGCGACATGGTGGGCGGTGTCTACGGGCCGATCGCGGTGCTGGCGGCGCTGCATGAGCGCCATCGGACCGGACGGGGACGGGCGATCGACATCAGCCTGCACGACGGCCTGATCGGGATGCTCGGGTACTTGGCGCAGCTAGCCTTCATTACCGGCGAAGATCCGCAGCCGGTTGGTTCGATGCATCCGACCATCGTGCCGTACGGCAGCTTTCCAGCATCGGACGGACAGATCATTATCGCCGTCCTCTCGGAAGCTTTCTGGCCGAAACTCTGCCGTGCGCTGGATCGGCCCGATCTTGCCGAGGACGAGCGCTTCGCGACACTCGCCGGGCGCCGCGAGCATCGCGACGAGATCGAGACACTGATTGGCAGGATCACCGTGACGCGGACAGTTGCTGAATGGGAGGCGCGTCTTGAAGAGTTCGACGTGCCCTACGCCCCGACACTCGGGGTCAGCGCTGCGCTCGCTCACCCGCACGCTGACGCCCGCGCCATGGTGGTGACCGCCGAGCACCGCGACATCGGTGAAATCCAGATGACCGGCCGGCCGATCAAGTTCCCCGGCTCTCCCCAGTCGCCGCTTTCAGCGCCCCCTGTTTTGGGCCAACACACCCTTGAGGTGCTCCGTCAGCTCTGCGATTGCAGCGATGATGAATTGAGC
>CAZWCL010000169.1:0-7440 GCA_964632265.1 uncultured Hyphomicrobiaceae bacterium
TCCGCCCGGCCGCAAAAGCTGTCGATTGGCCGCCCTTTAGCCACAACTGTGGTGTCAGCTTTGCGGCAAGCTGTGCGATTCGGGCCGACTATAGTGTCGCGCCGACGGCTTCGTGAGCGAGGACTGAATTGTGAGCGAAGGTATGGCAACCGGTATTTTGACGCGTCCGCGCGATGTCGTGCGCACGCTCCGGCGTCCGAGCTACCGGGACGTCTTTCTGCCCCTGCTGAACGCGCCGACGGGGCGCCCCTTTGTTGTCGGCCAATTGGGCCAGTCGTTGGACGGGCGTATCGCGACGCTGACCGGCGAGAGCCGCTGGATCAATGGCGCTCCCGCGCTTGACCATCTCCATCGTCTTCGCGCCAATGTCGATGCTGTCCTCGTCGGGATCGGGACGGCAACGGCTGACGATCCCTCGCTGACGGTGCGCCGTGTGTCCGGCCGCAGCCCGGCGCGTGTCATTATCGACCCCGGCTGCAAATTGCCACCCGACGCCAAGTGCCTGCAGGGAGCGGATGATGTCCAACGCGTCGTGATCGGCCCCCGCCGCCGAGACATGCCCGCCGGCGTTGAATTTCTGGACGTCAGCAGTGACGATCGCCGCTTCTGTCCGCACGATATCGCCGAGGCTCTCAACCACCACGGCCTGAGCCGCATACTGGTGGAGGGCGGCGCCTGGACGGTATCGAGGTTTCTAGAGGCCGGCGCGCTCGACCGACTTCACATACTGTTGGCACCTGTTATTCTTGGTTCCGGAAAATCGGGGATCGAGACGACGCCCATCGCCAGTCTCGACGAAGCTTTACGTCCGCCGTCCGCCGTCTATGTGCTGGATGGAGGTGAAGTGATCTTCGATTGCGACATGAGAGGTCCTGAGCGTGGCAGCGGACAGAACGACCCGGGCTGATTTCGAGGCATATTCGGGCATTGCCCGGTTACTGCATTGGCTCGTGGCCGTCATCGTACTGGGGCTCGTCACGAGCGGCCTGATCATGGTCTATCGCGGCAAAGATTTGAATATCTGGGATGATCTGACGAACAACCTCTATACGACCCACAAGACAGCCGGACTGGTACTTCTGGCGCTTGTGATCGTGCGCTTGGGATATCGCCTGATCAACGGTGCCCCGAGTGATGAGCCGACACTGACGGCGGCGCACCGCGGCGTCAGTCATGCAGTGCACTGGTCGATCTATGCTCTGCTGCTCGTCATCCCGCTCCTTGGCTGGACCGGAATATCGATGTTCCCGGCGCTCGGTACGTTCGGCGGCTTCACCATCCCGGCGCTGACTTCACCCGACAAGGAGACAGCAGGGGTCGTGCTGTGGTGGCACGGTCTCGCGGCTTACGTCTTGATTTCGCTGATTTTACTGCATATCTTGGCAGCCCTCTACCATCACGTAATCCGTGGCGATAATGTCCTGCGCCGTATGCTTCCCGGCCTCAGCCGGCGTCAGGACTGATACGGCGCCTGGTCCGTCCGCGCGTTACGGGGGCTGGGTCTGCCGGCGGCAATGCGAGGATATCGTCGTGCCCGACAATGGTGACCGCATCTTCACGTGATTGGCGGTGCGCGATCCAGGCGGCAACGTCGGCGGCCTCGACATCGCCGGTCTCGCCCGCAGCAGACGCCCATCCCTGATCGCTCGCCAGCCGCAGCTCCCGAAAATTCCGGTCGAGCACCCACGCACTCTTGCCGCGCACGATCGTGTATCCATGCGCCGTGAATGCGCGCTCAAGGATATCCGTCGCGTCCGCTCCGGCCGCTGCGCCGAACCCCTTGTCGCGGCGTTGATGGGCGTTGAATGCGGTGCGCATCGCATCGTCATGGACCTGTGTCGGCAACCACGACGCGATGCCGTCATAGGTCAGGACGGTCGCGAAAACGGCACCCGCGCGCGCGATTTCATCCGCCATTTTTTCGATGACGGACGGCGAGACAAGGTCGAAAAGCGCGGCCGCCGTGACGAGATCGGCTTCGGCGATGAGTTCGCCGATGGCGCCGGACGAGAGATCGGCCTGCCGGGTCTCGACCGCGATCGATTGGCGTTCCGCGAGCGGGCCTGTGTCCTGTCGCGCCCGCGCCAGCAGATCACCGTCGTAGTCGACAAGCAGCCACGATTGCCGTGCCCCTATTTCCGGCGCGAGACCCCGGAAATTTGAGCCGGTACCACAGCCGAGATCAACAATTCGCACGTTCGCGGCGTCACTGAAATGATCGAGCAGCCGATGGCGAACACGGTGATTGATGGAAGCGTGGTCGACCGGCTCCCGCAGCGCCAGCCACTCGGGGTCAAAGCCGCTCATCGATCGAGCTCCACCGAGGCTTTAAGAACTTTGGCGATCCGGCCGACACTGTCGTGCCAGCGCGGCAGCTCCTGCCCCGCAGCCCAGGAGCAGTCCGCCATCGTTTGCCGGGTTTCCGGATCGACAACAACGGTTCGGATAGCGCGATGCAGCGCGGCTGCATCACCCGGCGCAACCTTGAGGGCCGCGGCATCAGGCGCGGTCTCGGCTGCCGCACCGCCAGTCGTGCAAATGATTGGCAGCCCACGCGCCATCGCCTCGGCAAGCACCATGCCATAGCCCTCATAAAGTGAGGGTAGGACGAAAAGATCGGCTGCCGCGTAGAGCCTAGTGAGCTCCGCTGCCTCGACCCGGCCGGCAAGCGTGATCCGGCTGCGTAGTCCGGTCGCCATAATCTGCTCGCGCAATCGGTTCGCTTCGGCTGGGTCATGTTCAGGTGTACCAACGATTGTACAGTGCCAGTTACCCGACCAGTCATCCGGCCAGTCACCCGACCGCGCGCCGGTCTGATCGGCGTCCGCCGCGAGCGCACTTAGCGCCTCGATCAGGACGCCATATCCCTTTCTCGGGACCAGCGCGCCGACGGAAAGCATGGACAACGGATTGCGCGTCCCGACGGCGCGGGCCGCAGGTGCGGTACCCGGCTCGGCAACGGTGATCCGGTCGGAGCGAACGTTGTACTCACTGATCAGCGTCGCAGCGGTCATCGCGCTTGTCGTGACGATCTGTGACGCATGCGCCAGGGCGGCCTTTTCGCTCGCCTCAAGCTGGCGCTGCCGCTCTGGCGAATGGCCTGCTTCGCGCGCCAGTGGATGATGGACAAGCGCGACTATCGGCGACTTCACCTGCGCCACCAACTCTTCCGGCAAGGCGCCGAAGGCGAGGCCGTCAAACAGGATCGGGGTTTCAGGATGAATCTGGTCGAGGAGACCGGCGGTATGGGCGACATCGTCTGGGGTTGGGTCTGGAAAAGAAGCCGGTAACCGGATGTGATGGCCGATGATCCCATGCTCGGGAAAATACCTCAGCACCTGACGTGCATAGGCATATCCGCCGGTCGCCGCATCCAGATCGCCTGGAATGGCGAAGGCCACATCGAACGGGCGCATCAACGCTCGACCGGGCCTTCGAACCAGGCCTTTGCAAGATGTGTTTCACCGAGTGTGACGCGCAACCTGGTAAGGCGGTCGGCGCCGGGGCCGAGATCGCCACGCCGGATCGCCCCGCACATACCATCGAAAATATGGCGTGAAAGGAATTCCGTTGTCGTCAACGTCCCTTCGAATTCAGCAATCGTGTCGAGGTCCTGGTAGGCAAGAGGCTTGAGGACGGCTTTGAGCGCGTCGCCGGCCCGGCCGATGTCGACCACTACGTTTTGGGCGCCGAGTTCGTTGGCAAAGAAGGCCACGTCGACGACGAAGGTGGCGCCATGCTTGTTTTGGGCGGGCCCAAAGAACGGATCAGGCAGACTGTGCGCGATCATAATCGCTTCTCGGACTTCGACGGCGTACATGACGTGATTTCCTTTGGAGACCGAATGAAGAAAAGACAAAAGAGACGGGGCGAATGGAGACAGACAAGGCGAACGAAGGCAACTGCCCGAAGGAAGCCCGAAGGAAGATCGGGAGGCGCCCGGGCCTCATGCCGACTGACCGGCTGCCGGGTAAACCACGACAGGTGACAAACCGCCTTTGCCGCCACTGAAAATTTCAGCACACGATTCTGGCAACTCTTCGAACGCGACCTGTTCCCTGACCAGCGCGTCAAGCCGGTCGTCGTCGAGTAGGCTTACGGCGGTTTCAAGGCGCCGGGCATGTGACCAACGGGCGCGACGGGTCGTGGCCACATGACCGACCTGGCTGGAGATCAACTGCAAGCGCTTGGCATGAAAGCTGCCGCCAAAAGAAGCATCGACCCGGCGCTCACCATACCAGCTCAATTCGATCACGCGCGCTTCGAAGCCGCACGCCGCGACGGCGAGTGCAAGACCGCCGGCACTTGCGCTGGTGTGAAATACGACATCCGCAGTGTCACCGATCGCTTCATGGGCGTTTCCGTCGGCAGCGACGAAGCGGGCTCCGAACGCTTCCGCGATAGGTCTCCGGTTCGGATCGAGGTCGCTCACCACCACGTCTGTGCCAGGCAGACCGGCTGCGATGAACGCGATAAGAAGACCGACGATACCGGCGCCGACAACGACGACTTTATCGCCCGGCCCGGCGCCGCTGTCCCAGATCGCATTGAGCGCCGTTTCCATGTTTGCAGCCAGCGTGGCGCGTGCCATTGGAAGGTTGCTTGGTAAACACGTAACTTGTTCTAAACCCGCGACAAAAATGTCTTGATGAGGGTGTAACGCAAATGTGTTCTTGCCTAACCACTCACTGGGTCCATGTATCACCCGGCCCGCCGCCGAATAGCCGTATTTGACTGGGAACGGAAGGTCGCCGGATTGCATTGGGGCTCGCATGCGCTGCCACTCGCTTTCCGGCACATGGCCTGACCAGATTAGTCGCTCCGTGCCGCGGCTGATCGCCGAGAAGTGCGTCTCGATGATCAGTTGTCCGGGAAAGGGTGGTGTCAAGGGTTCGACTTTGATCTCGGCGCGTTCTGGCGCCGTATACCAGAGCGACCGTGCCATGTGTTGGCCGCCGCGTGCACGCGCTGGCGCGCCTGCGGGTTCCGGACTGACGTTTCGTGGTTGCGCTCTGTTTGGCGTTGGCATGGAACGTTGATCCGCAAAAGCTGGCTGACCGTGAGGGTGGCCCGCAACGAGGTGAGAGAAATGAGCAAGCCGTCGACATCCGCGATTGCAATCCACGGACCGCACATCGTGCCGACGTCAGCGCCGCAAGGTCAAGATAATGGCCGCGGTGCTTTTACGACACCAGCCGGTGTCCAGTCCATGGCGCAGCTGCGCCGCCGCCGCATTGTGTTCGCAGCGCTTAACGTCGCAACCTACATGGCGTTGCTGATGGCATTTGCCACCGTGCTTGCGCATGGCGGCTGGAGTGGGCTCGACAGCTTGCTGCTGGCTGCTTTCGTGATTGGCACGCCGTGGACGGTAATCGGATTCTGGAACGCTTTGATTGGCCTTTGGCTGCTGCACGGCCGGCGTGATGCTGTCGAGGCGGTGGCACCGTTCGCGAAGCTGACAGGCGCAGCCGCGACATCGCCGCTGACCGAGAGGACGGCGATCCTGATGACGCTGCGCAATGAGGACCCGGCGCGCGCGATCGCCCGCCTGCGCACGGTGCAGCAGAGTTTGGACGTGACCGGCGAAGGAGCGGCGTTCGGCTTTTTCGTGCTGAGCGATACCAATGATGAAATCGTGGCGGCAGAAGAGTCACGCCTCGTCGCCGAGTGGCAGCGTGCTGTCGGCGTTGCGAAGGCATCGCGGATTACCTATCGCCGCCGCGGCGACAACGCCGGTTTCAAGGCCGGCAATGTCCGGGATTTCTGCGAGAACATGAGTTCAGGCTACAGCCTGATGCTGCCGCTGGATGCCGATAGCCTTATGACCGGCGACGCGATCGTGCGCCTGACGCGCATCATGCAGGCGCATCCACGCATCGGCATTCTGCAGAGTCTCGTCGTGGGGTCGCCATCGAACAGTGCTTTTGCGCGCATCTTCCAGTTCGGGATGCGTCAGGGGATGCGCACCTATACAATGGGCCAAGCGTGGTGGACGGGCGAATGCGGTCCGTTCTGGGGCCACAACGCGGTCGTTCGGATCGCACCGTTCCGCGACGCGTGCCACTTGCCGAAGTTGCCGGGGCGTCCGCCGATCGGGGGACACATCCTCAGTCACGACCAGGTCGAGGCAACTTTCATGCGCCGCGCCGGCTACGAAGTGCGCGTGCTACCCGAAGAAATGGGCAGCTACGAAGATAATCCGCCGGGCGTGCTCGAATATATGCGCCGCGACGTGCGCTGGTGTCAGGGCAACATGCAATACGTCCAACTGCTGCGCGAGCCGGGCCTTCATGCGATGAGCCGCTTCCAGTTGGCCTGGGCGATCCTGATGTTCCTCGGCATTCCCGCGTGGACCTTAATGATTGCGCTGCTGCCGTTTGCTGGAATTGCTACGCAGGCGGCATCCGAGCCGTTCCCGTTCGCGCTTGCGGTCGCGCTCTATGTCGGCTTTCTGACGATGTATCTCATGCCGAAGCTGGCCGGTTTTGCCGATATTCTTGCCACCAAAGGCGGTACGGCGCGCTACGGCGGCACGGCGAAGTTCATGACGGGCGCGCTGATCGAGCTCGTCTTTTCGTTCCTGCAGGGCGCCGTGACGACGGTGCGCACCACGATCTTCATGATTGGCCTGGTCTTCGGCAAGACCGTGACATGGGGTGGTCAGGCGCGTGACACACGCCGGCTGCGCTGGTCGGCAGCGTGGCGCGAGCTTTGGCCACAGACAGTGTTCGGCATCGTGTTGTGCAGTGCGTTGGCGTTCGTTGATCCGGTCTTGCTGGCTTGGAGCCTGCCGTTGACTGCCGGCTATCTGCTCGCGGTGCCGCTTGCCGTCCTGACGGCGGACCCACGTGTTGGTCGCTGGATGCAGCGTCATGGCTTATGTGCGATCCCGGAAGATATCGCGCCGCCCGCCGAGATCGCCGAGCTTGGCGGAACGGTGAGGCCCAGGGCGCGCTTCATGAACCGCCGCCGCGCTGCGGCCTGACCGGGTATGGGACGTATCGGTATGTCTGCACAGATGATGGATCGCCTGGTCACTTCGTTTCGGCCTGTATTGCCCGCTCTGAATTCGCTGGCGTGGCGCGCGCGCATGGCCGCGGGCCTGCTGGCGGCCGGAGCAGTCCTTTGCGTGGCCACAGACCTCAGTAACGCCGAGGAGCTGTCGGTCAAGGTCGAGAATGGATCGAAGCCGGTCCTGTGTGCAGAAGAGGACAACGTCACGCTGGCATTGTCGTCGCCACAGGTACGCCGCTTCCGCATCGAAGCGGTTCATCCTGCTTATCTGGCGGCGCTGCGTAAGGACAATTGGACGGCCGACTGGACGTCGTGTGATTTCGGGCCGGGCGCAGAAAAAAAGCCGGACGCTGAGGCCGCGAACGACGCGCGGGCCACGAAGACCGCGGCCGCTGCAAAGAGATCGGAAGAGCACACGTCTGAACT
>CAZWCL010000170.1:0-7418 GCA_964632265.1 uncultured Hyphomicrobiaceae bacterium
GAATTTCAGGAAAAGATTTTACAATTATATCTGGGCAAGGGTATTACAGTCAATGCAGTAGCGCCCGGCTATGCCGATACGGCCATGGTGGAGAAAGTTCCGGACAAGGTTCTGGAGGAGATCATCGATGCCGTCCCTCTCGGCCGCCTTGCCAAGCCTGACGAGATCGCTCGCTGCGTCCGCTTCCTGGCAAGCGAGGATGCCGGATACATCACCGGCGCAACGCTTTCAGCGAACGGCGGCAGCTACATGCAGTGACAAGCCGCCAAGGTACAGCGCGGCTTCAAGGAGCACGACCCATGACGCAATCGGATAGCCGGAATATGGAACGCAACAGCCCATCAAAGAACGATGGAAAAGCCGGAGCGACGTCTTGGTCGGCCGGCACCGTTCCAGCGCAAGACTTCAAGGCTGCCCCCGAAAGCGGAGAGATCAACACGCGCGACCTCACACTGATTTCCGGCATTGGCGAGCGGCTGGCCGAGAAGCTCCGCCGCATGGGCGTGGAAAGCCTTGACGATATCAGCAAACTCGATGACCGGCGGATCGCGGAAATCGACGATGCACTCGATTTCAAGGGCCGTGTCGAGCGTGAGGATTGGATTGGTCAGGCGCGGGCGATGCTGGCGCGCGCGGACTTTGAAGCCCGCTCCCCGGATGGTGGTGGCGAAGACAGCGATGTAACCGGACGGCGTAATGGCAAGGATCGGCCAGACGATTCCGCTGATGCCCCTCAAAGCAGAGAAGATAAGGCTTTATCGGCTCGCCCACCGGAGTTCTGTCCGGATTTCGATCGCCTCCTGCCATCACGGCGTTCCACGCATGCCCTTGATCGCGCCTATAAGGCGCAACTGGCACGCCTGACATTCTCCATCACCCCGGCCGGACTGGCAGCCGACGTTTTCGATTGGATGGCACACCTCGCCATTTCGCCGGGCAAGCAGCTCGAACTTTGGGAGCATGCGGCTGAGCGGCAGTCCCGATTTTGGACCTACGCCATGCAAAGTTATCAACCCGGCAAAACATCGCCTTGCTTCCGGCCCTTTCCTGGAGATGACCGCTTCGAAGATGACGCCTGGCAGAAATGGCCGTTCAACGTGATGCACCAGTGGTTCCTGTTGAACCAGGAGTTCTGGGCCGACGCGACGACCGATGTCGAAGGGCTTTCGCGCCATGAAGAGAATGCGCTCTCGTTCGTATCGCGGCAGATCCTTGATCATTTTTCGCCAACGAATTTCGTTGCCACAAATCCACGTGTCCTGAACGCGACGATCGAGCAAGGCGGGCAGAACCTGTTGGATGGTGCCCGGCTCGCCATGGAAGACTGGCGACGCCTCATTGAAGGACGGCTGCCTGTCGGGGCCGAAGACTATGAGGTGGGAGAAGACCTTGCGACAACGCCCGGCAAGGTGGTTTACAGAAACCATCTTATCGAGCTTATTCAATATTCGCCGACAACTGACACGGTATATTCGGAACCGATACTGATTACGCCGGCGTGGATCATGAAGTACTACATTCTCGATCTCTCGCCGCATAACTCACTGGTTAAATATCTCGTCGAGCAAGGTTTCACCGTCTTCATGATCTCGTGGCGCAATCCGGGCGCCGAGGACCGCGATCTTGACATGAACGATTATATCGAGATGGGATTTTTCGATGCCCTGCGCGCCGTCAACACGGTCGTCCCCAATGAAAAGGTGCACGCTGTCGGCTACTGCATCGGCGGCACGCTGCTTACCATGGCCGCGTCCGCAATGGCGCGTGACGACGATCAGCGTTTGAAAACGGTGACGCTGTTCGCGGCCCAGACCGATTTCACCGAAGCCGGAGAAATCATGCTGTTGGCCGGCGAGAGTCAGGTCTCGTTTCTTGAGGGGATCATGTGGGACCAGGGTTATCTCGACAGCAGTCAGATGGCCGGCGCCTTCCAGATGTTGCAATCCAATGATCTGATCTGGTCGCGCTACGTGAACGAGTACCTGCTTGGCCACCGCCAAGAGATGTTCGACCTGATGGCGTGGAACGCGGACGCGACCCGGATGCCTTACAGGATGCACTCAGAATATTTGCGCAAGCTTTTCCTCGAAAACCAGCTTGCTCAGGGCAAGTTCGAAGTCGACGGTGAGCCGGTTAGTCTCGCTGACATCTCGCAACCGATCTTCTCTGTTTCAACCACCCACGACCATGTCGCGCCCTGGCACTCGGTCTACAAGCTGCACCTGCTCGCTGATACCGATCTTACGTTTGTACTCGCCAATCGCGGCCACAACGGCGGCATCGTGAGCGAGCCCGGCCACAAGGGGCGTAGGTATCAGATCAGAAAGTCGGCAGAGGCGGCAAAGTATATCCCACCGGACAAGTGGCGCGAGGACACGCCGGTCGTCGAAGGTTCCTGGTGGCCGGCTCTTGTTGATTGGCTGGCCGAGCGCTCAGGCGAAAAGGTTTCGCCGCCCAGCATGGGTG
Source organism: uncultured Hyphomicrobiaceae bacterium (assembly GCA_964632265.1). GTDB lineage: Bacteria > Pseudomonadota > Alphaproteobacteria > Rhizobiales > Hyphomicrobiaceae > CAJQQK01. The sequence goes on from CAZWCL010000170.1 coordinate 2,467, forward strand.
CACCCGAAAGCGGCTATACGCCAACACAGGATGCGCCCGGCACTTACGTGTATCAGCGATGAAACGCGTCCGGACGCGCAGCCCAACTCGTCAAAGCAGGTGAAACATATGAGTGACCTTACGGGCAAGACAGGGCTTGTCGCAGGTATCGCAAACGAGCATAGCTTGGCCTATGGCTGTGCCAAGGCGTTCCGCAAGGCTGGCGCAGACCTCGCAATTACATACCTCAATGAGAAGGCGGAGCCGCACGTGCGGCCGCTGGCCGAGGGTCTCGGCAGTGAGATTATCCAGCCCATGAATGTGACGGAGCCGGATCAGGTCGAGGCTGTATTCAGCGCAATATCAGAGCGATGGGGCAAACTCGATTTTCTGCTTCACGCCATTGCCTATGCGCCGAAGGACGACCTCCATGCGCGCGTCACCGACTGTTCGCTTGATGGCTTCCTGACGGCGATGAACATTTCCTGCCATTCCTTCATTCGTTTGGCGCGGCGCGCCGAACCATTGATGCGCGAGAACGGCGGCTGTCTTCTCACAATGACGTTCTACGGCTCCGAGCGCGTCGTCGAGGACTACAACCTGATGGGCCCGGTCAAGGCCGCGCTTGAGAGTTCGGTTGAGTATCTAGCGGCCGAACTCGGCCGTGACGAGATCCGCGTTCATGCAATCTCACCCGGTCCCGTCAAGACACGCGCCGCCTCCGGCCTGGCTGATTTCGACGAGCTTCTGGAGAAGGCAAAAGCGCAGGCCCCTGGACGTCAATTGGTTACAATTGACGATGTCGGCAGCGTCGCGGCGTTTCTTGTAAGCGATGACGCGCGGCGTTTGACGGGCAATGCCGTTCATGTCGATGCCGGGCTGCACGTCATGTCATAGTTCAACTCAGTATCAGAGTTTCTGTCCCAGCGCGAAAGAAGGAGAACTGCCATGAAACGGGTTAAGGACGAAGAGGGCCATGAGCACGTCGAGTTGACGAGTGAGGAAGCACGCGGCGCAAGCCTGGGCCGGCCGGTTCTGTACGTTCTGATCGGATTGTTGATCGGAACCATCTTGGGTGTAGGCGTCATTTATATGGCTTATTAGTAATCCGGATTTCGAAAAGCGCACCATGAATTACATTGAAAACCGGACTTTCGAAGAGCTTCAGGTCGGCGATGAAGCTTCAGTCGAGCGGACATTGACGGACAAGGATATTCGCCTGTTCGCGGCACTGACCGGCGACGTCAATCCCCTCCATGTCGACAAGGAATTCGCGCAGGATTGGATCTTTCAAAAGATCATAGCGCACGGCATGTGGGGTGGATCTTTGATTTCCTCGGTACTTGGCACGCAATTACCGGGCCCGGGGACAATTTACCTGTCGCAGAACCTGGAGTTTCGCAATCCGATTGCGGCGGGCGAAAAAGTGCGGACCACCGTGCGTGTCGCGGAAAAACACGATGAAGGACATCGCCTCGTCGTCGACTGCGAATGCCGAAAGGCAAATGGCGAAATCGCAATCACCGGTCAGGCGCGTGTCATCGCCCCCACAAAAAAGGTCCGCCGGCCGAGGGTGGGATCGTCGAGCGTCGAGCTTCATAAAGCGGGTGCCCGTTTCGAAGTATTGATTGATCTTGCAAAAGAGGCCGGCCCGGTCCGGATGGCGGTGATCCATCCCGTTGACGAGGCCTCCCTCAAGGGTGCTCTCGAGGCACGTGACCGCGGACTGATCGAACCGGTTCTGGTCGGGCCTGAATCCAAGATCAGAGAGGCGGCCGAGACGTCGGAGCTGAATCTCTCCGAGGTCGAGATTGTTCCCGCGCCCCACAGCCATGCCGCAGCGAAAACTGCCGTCGACCTCGCACGCAATGGTCGCGTGGCTTCATTGATGAAAGGTGCACTTCACACCGACGAAGTTCTGACACCCGTCCTCGACAGTGAATCAGGCCTCAGGACGGAACGACGCGTCAGCCATATCTTCGCGATGGATGTTCCCAGTTATGAACGTTTGCTGATGATCACCGATGCAGCGGTGAACGTGTCACCGGATCTCGACGATCTCGCCGATATCGTTCGCAACGCAATTGAGCTGTCGCATGCGATCGGTGTTCCAGAACCGGCAGTGGCGCTTTTATCAGCCGTGGAAACGGTGACGCCCTCGATCCCGTCGACCCTCAACAGCGCCGCCCTGTGCAAGATGGCGGACCGCGGGCAGATTACCGGGGGCCTGCTCGATGGCCCGCTGGCGTTCGACAATGCAATCTCTGAACGGGCCGCGAAGATCAAGGGCATCAAGTCCAAGGTCGCCGGCCGCGCCGACGTTCTCGTGGTGCCGGACCTCGTGTCGGGCAACCTGCTCGCCAAGCAGCTTGATTATCTCGCTGGCGCCGAGGGGGCAGGGATCGTCCTTGGTGCTCGCATGCCAATCGCGTTGACTAGCCGTGCCGATACCGCGCTCGAGCGCGTGGCCTCGGCAGCGCTCGCGGTACTAATGGCCGCCGAAAGCGGACTTTCCGGGGAGCCGAATACATGACGCAGCGCATCATGACTTTCAATATCGGATCATCGAGCGTGAAGTTCGCAGTCTACAGCGCCGATAGCAACGGCGACCCGAAACGCCATCTCTCGGGTCAGGCAAGCGCACTCGACGGCAACCCAAAGCTGGAGGCGACCGATGAGCACGGCCGCGAACTGGTCAGAACGGTATTGGAGCTGGAACCAGACCAGCAAAGCCATGTGACGGCGCTGCAGCAGGTCATTGCGTGGATCGAGGAACATTTCATCGAATTAAAAGAGATCGCCGTCGTCGCCCACCGCGTGGTCCACGACGGCGGACAATTCGATGGTCCCGTGCGTGTGGATGAAGAGGTTCTGGCAAAGCTCGAACGATTGATACCGTTCGTGCCGGAGCATCAACCACACAACCTGAAAGGCATCCGCATCATAGCTGAGCAACATCCGGAGGTGACCCAGGTCGCCTCGTTCGACACGACCTTCCACCGCAACATGCCGTGGGTTGAACAGACGTTCGCTTTGCCGAAAGACTTTTTTGACCGCGGCCTGCGCCGGTTCGGATTTCACGGGCTCTCATACGATTACATCACGCATGAACTGCCGCACCACCTCGACCGCGCCCACCAGGCCAAGATCGTGATCGCTCATTTGGGACATGGCGCAAGCTTGTGCGCCGTCGACGCCGGACGCAGCATCGCAACAACGATGGGTTTGACCGCGCTCGACGGGATGCCGATGGCCCAGCGCTGCGGGCGCATCGATCCCGGCCTCGTGCCCTACCTCGTGGCCGAAGAAGGTCGTGATATCGAGGAGGTGCTCGACCTTCTTTATAAGTCCTCGGGCCTGCTCGGCGTATCGGGCATCTCAGGCGACATGCGCCACCTGCTCGAGAGCCGGGAACCGTTGGCGGCTCAGGCCATCGACCTTTTCGTGCATGCCGCGCGCAAAGAAATCTGCGCCCTGGCGGGTTGCCTAGAAGGCCTCGATGCACTCGTCTTTACCGGGGGCGTGGGCGAGAACTCAGGCGAGGTCCGGGATCGTATCTGCCAGGGCCTTTCCTGGCTCGGCGTATCGATCGATCCAACAGCCAACCGCGCAGGACAGACCGATATCTCCGCGGCAACGAGCCAGACCCGCGTCTTCGCGCTGCCGACCAATGAAGAATTCATCCTGGCACGGGATGCATTGCACGCCCTCGATCAGCGACAGCCGTGATGGAAGCTGCATTCGCGAAACCAGCGTCTGACGTCCTGAAGGCGCTCGACGTACAAGCCGAACGCGGCCTCACAGGCGAGGAAGCGAAGCAGCGTCTCGAAAAGTATGGACGCAACGAACTCGAGGAGCACACGTCACGCAGCACGTGGGCCATTCTCATCGACCAATCAAAGAGCCTTGTCGTCCTGCTCCTTCTGGCGGCGGCGGTGCTGTCTCTTGTCCTCGGGGAGATCGTCCAGGGGATAGCAATCTTTGTCGCCCTCGCGCTCAACGTAGCAATCGGCTTTTTCACCGAGCTTCGTGCGACACGGTCGATGGAAGCGCTGCGACGGATGGAGCGGACCGAGGCAAGCGTTCGCCGCGAAGGAGAGGAAAGCACCATAGATGCGGCGGAACTGGTTCCAGGCGATATCGTGCTTGTTGATGCCGGCGATGTCGTTCCAGCCGATTTACGCCTCATCGAAGCCCGTAATCTCACTTCCGACGAGTCGAGCCTTACTGGCGAATCCGTCCCTGTAAACAAGAGTGCCGATCCAGTCGACCGAGAAGCACCCTTAGCCGAACGCGGCTCGATGCTCTTCAAGGGGACATCGATCACCAGCGGCAACACGGTCGGGGTCGTCGTCGCGACGGGAGGCGACACGGAACTCGGCCGGATCGCCGATCTCGCAGCAGAAGCGAGCGAGCCACGCACGCCTCTGGAGAAGAAACTCGACCATCTTGCCACGCGCCTGATCGTGGTCATCCTCGCCATATCCGTTCTCGTCAGTCTGATCGGGATCGCCGTTGGCCGTGACCTTTATCTCATGGTCGAGACCGGCATCGCGCTTGTTGTCGCCGCAATACCGGAAGGCTTGCCGGTTGTTGCAACAATCGCGCTTGCCCGTGGCATGTGGCGGCTTGCCAACCGCAACGCGCTCATCGAGCGTCTAGAGGCGGTCGAGACGCTGGGCGCCGTGACCGTCATCTGCACCGACAAGACCGGTACGTTGACAGAAAACCGAATGACGCTGTCGGTTGTTGATCTTTCCCGGGGCACCGTACACCTGAACCAGGCCGACCAAGAGCAGGAGACGCCCCGCCTGACGCTGGACGGCCAGGCGGTCGACCCTGATGAGGACGCCGCGCTCAAAGCAGCCCTCGAGATCGCCGCGCTCTGCAACAGCGATGAAGTCGACCGCGAGGACGGCGGCAGCGACCCGATGGAGCATGCCCTTGTTGCCGGAGCCAGCGCCGCTGGGGTC
>CAZWCL010000171.1:0-7357 GCA_964632265.1 uncultured Hyphomicrobiaceae bacterium
CGAACACCGAGATCGTATCCAACGTTCGGCATGCAGGAACGACTCCGCGGGCCGAGACCGCTCCGAGCGTCGGCTTCAATCCAACGATGTTGTTGAGGGCGGCCGGCACCCGTCCGGAGCCCGCCGTGTCCGTGCCAAGCGAGAACGATACCAAGCCGCGGGCGACGGCGACGGCTGAGCCGGAACTTGATCCACCCGGCACGATTTGTGGGTCAATAGCGTTTAGCGGAATTGGATACGGCGTTCGCACTCCAACCAAGCCGGTTGCAAATTGGTCGAGATTTGTCTTCCCGATCAACAGAGCGCCGGCGCAGCGCAACCGCGCAACAGCGAATGCATCGTCTTCAGCGGTATAGGCATATTCCGGACAAGCGGCCGTCGTCGCAAGGCCGGCCACGTCGATGTTGTCCTTGACACAGAACGGAATGCCCCAAAGCGGTGAGGCCGACGGATTGTCCGGTGCCAGATGGCGAACATCGGCGAGGACATCATCCAGCGGACGAAGAAGAATGAAGATACCCGGATCGTTCGCCGCTTCGATCCGTCTATAGCACTCACGAACGACACTGGCCGGATCGAGCCCACCGGCATACGCCGCGCGCAACGACGCCATATCGAAAGGAAGGGCTTCGATCATCGCGGTGCTCCTTGGTTCGGCGCGAAACTGTCCTGTGGCGGGTGCGGGATCGCGTCGATCAGCGTTTGGGTGTAAGGAGATTGCGGATTGCGCATAACGGCATCCGTCTGGCCCCGCTCGACGATCTGGCCTGCGCGCATCACCAGGACCTCATCACACAGCAAGCGAACAACGTTAAGGTCGTGCGAGACGAACAAATAACTCATCCCGAGTTCTGCCCGCAGATCCTGCAGCAGATTGAGTACAACCGCCTGGACCGACACATCCAATGCTGCGGTTGGCTCATCGAGAATCAGAATGTCTGGGTGGAGTGCAATGGCGCGGGCGATGCCGACACGTGCTTTTTGGCCACCGGACAACTGATGCGGGAAGCGGTCGAGCAAATGGATTGGCAGACCGACTTTGCTTGCAAGCTCATCTACTTGATCATCGATCTGGCCGCTGTTCAATTTGCGCGCGGCTACCTCGGCTCCAAGCAGGATCAGCGGATCGGCAATCGCCCGGCGCGCCGAGAAGCGCGGATTGAGGCTGTCGGTCGGATCTTGAAACACCATTTGCAGCTTTGCGCGGTAAGGCGACCGGGCAAAGTCGCGCACGGCAATATCAGTAAGTTCGATGTCGCCGAGCTTGATCGAGCCAGATGTTGGCTCGAGCAACCGCATGATCATTGATGATGTCGTGGACTTGCCGCAACCGGATTCCCCGACAAGACCGACACTGCCGCCAGCCGGGATCGTAAACGAGATACTATCCACGGCTCGTGGTGGCGACGCCGTCACGACGCTATCGCTGCGTCCTGCAAGTTTCGCGAACCAGGATGTGGGTCGCGCGCCGCCCGCATCGAATGACTTGACCAGATCGGTTACGGTCAGCGCTGCATGATCCGTATTCGCGACAAGCGCCGCAACGGGAGGATAGCCCGCGGCGGTCTCCGCTGGCAAAAGATCACGGATGCGGCTGCCAACTTTCGGTGTCGCGCGCATTAGTTTCTGGGTATATGCGTGCCTCGGTGCCGCAAAAAGATCCGCACTTGTCGCCGCCTCGACGATCTCACCGTCTTTCATGACAATAATGCGGTCACAGTAGGCACTGGCAAGACCGAGGTCGTGTGTGATGAGAATTGTCGACATGGAGCGCGCACGCGTCAACTCAGCCACCAGATCCATAACGGATTTCTGCGTGGTAACGTCGAGGCCTGTGGTTGGTTCATCGGCGATCAGCAGGCGCGGCTGACAAGCAAGAGCGATCGCTATGACCACGCGCTGACACATGCCGCCGGACAACTCGAACGGGTACGCATGATAGCGCTGCTCGGGTTCGCGGATTTTGACGAGCGACAAAAGCTCGACCGCTTTTTCTTTCGCACCGGCGCCGGTTGCCTGGGCATGCTGAACAAGCACGTCCGCGATCTGCTCACCCACTTTGCGAATTGGGTTAAGCGCCAGCCTGGGATTCTGGAAGATCATCGACATCTCGCGGCCACGCAGATCGCGCATGACGCGCTCTGGCGCGTTCGCCAGGTCAATCCCTGAGAAGCTGAGCCCCCCTGAAGCAATGTCGCCTGCACGATCCAGAATGCGCATCAATGCAAACGAAGTCACCGATTTACCTGACCCGGACTCACCGACGATCCCGAGCGTCTCCCCCTTGGCGACCTGAAAGCTGACATCCGATACCGCGGTGACCAATCCATTGCGGGTTTTGAACGTCACGCGGAGTTTATCGACTTCGACAAGCGGGCGTTTGCTGGCTTCGGTCGCAGTGGAAATGGCGTCGTCAATGGTCGCAAGCATTGATCGGCTCCTCATGTGCGCTGTGCTGGATCGACGATGTCACGCAGGCCATCGCCCATCAGGTTGAAGGTCAGCACAGCCAGCATGAGCGAGACCCCGGGGAAAACGGCCAGCCACCATTCGCCGGACACGATGAATTGCGCGCCCTCGGCAACCATGATGCCCCACTCCGGCGTCGGCGGTCGGACCCCGAGCCCGATGAACGAGAGGCCGGCCGCATTGAGGATCGCCCATCCGAGATTGAGCGAGATCTGCACCATCATCGGCGGTAGTGCGTTCGGAAAAATATGGAATGTCAGAACTTGCAGATCGCTGTTGCCGGACAACCGTGCTGCCTGTGCAAAACCTGCATGGCGGCGGATATTGACCTCGGCCCTGGCGACGCGGGCGTAGAACGGGATATTGATGATCGCCGTCGCGTAGATGATATTTTCAACCGTGTTGCCGAGCGCCGCGACGATGCCCATCGCCAGGACAAACAACGGGAACGCCATGATCGTATCAACGACCCGGCCCGAGATCGTGTCGAACCAGCCGCCAAAATAACCGGCCAGGGATCCAACAATTGAACCGATCACGAACGACAGCGCCACTGCGGAAATCGCGATGAAGAGGTCAAGCTGTGTCGCGACAACAACGCGTGAAAAAACATCGCGTCCAAGCTGGTCCGTTCCGAACCAATGTTGCCATGACGGCGCTTGGAGCACCGCCGCGGCATTCGATTGCAATGGATCGTAGGGAACGATGAGGCGGCCAACGAGCGCTGCCACGATCATGACGGCGAACATCGCAAACGCGAGCAGCGTCACGGGATTTGATTTCAAGACGTAGACGATATGGCCAAGAAGCTTGCTTGGCCTGCGGCCTGCCGGTCCGGGTTCCGCGGCGTTATCTTCAGAGGCATTTGCAACCGTGCTCATCACGCCTCCAGTCTCACGCGGGGGTCGATCAACGTGTACACGATGTCGACCAACAAATTGAGCAGCACGAACAGAATCGCCATTGACAGGACAAAGCCTTGGACAGCGGCATAATCGGACACGACCAGCGCTTCGACCGCATAGGACCCTATCCCCGGCCAGGCAAAGACCTTCTCGACGAGAACGTTCGCGCCGAGCGTAAACGAAAAGACCATGCCCAAGGTGGTCACGACTGGCAGGATCGCATTGGATAGCGCGTAGGTCCCGATGACCTTGCGGGCTGGAAGGCCAGCCGCACGGGCCGTTCGGATGTACTCACTAGCAAGCGCTTGCAGCATTGCGCCGCGAGTCATCCGGGCGATTGGCGCAAGTGTGAACAGCGCAAGAGTGATTGCCGGGAGCGCAAGTTGGCAAAGAGCCGCCCACGCCGTCTCGAGGTCACGCGCAACCAGCGCGTCGATAGTGAAAAAACCGGTCACCCGGTCCGGAGGAATATAGGCGAAGTCGAGCCGTCCAATCGGCGATGGCGCCCAACCGAGCAGGTAGTAAAAGACGAAGACCAGGGCCAGCCCGGTAAAGAACGTCGGAAGCGATACCCCGGCGGTCACAAGTAGGCGGCAAAAGTGATCAACCGGCCGGCCCGGATTGAGCGCCGCAAGAATGCCGATCGGGATCGCAATCAATGTTGACAGGATCAAAGCCGCGAACGTCAACTCCAGCGAAGCTGGCAGCCTCCTTGAGAGGTCGGAGAGAACGGGTTGCCCGGTTGACAGCGATTGACCGAGATCGCCCCGCACAACATCACCCAGATAAATGACGAATTGCTCTGGCAGGCTCCGGTCAAGTCCAAGCGATTTCCTGATTTCGGCAATCGAATTCTCGTCGGCGGCAGGCCCGGCAAAATAGACCGCAGGATCGCCAGGCAGCGCACGCGTGAGAAGGAATGTGATAACGATCACGCCGAAGATGACAGGCAGCGCTTGCAGTAGCCGGTTCAGAACCGTTTTCAGCTTATGTCCCGCCACGCGCGCGCCCCTCATCCTCTGCTTGTCGATGCTCTCGCAAGATCACGTCTTGGAAAACTTCCGGGCGTCGAGCTGACGATGGAACCAGAATTCATAGCCACTCAAAGTGTCAATCATTCCGGAGTTGAGCGTCGGCTGCCAAAGCGGGATGCGCGGGACGTCATCGAACGCGATCTCGATCAGGCGCTTGATTTTAGGCGCATAGTCCGGGTTGGTTGTCTCCATGTGCAATGTCTCGTCAACCAACGCCTTCACTTCTGGATTATCGTAGTTCGACGAGTTGAACAGGTGGCCTTTGATATAGGCCCAGAAGAAATAGTAGTCCGGGTAGTTGAGCCAACCGCCGAAGTTTTCAAGGTGTAAGGGCAAACGCTTCTCGACCAATGCAGCCGTCCGCCAATTCGCGCCCGGGATCTTATCGATCGTCGCCTTGATGCCGATCTTGCCAAGGCTTTCCTGAATAAGGAGCGCTGTCGGTTCCATCCAACTCGCCAGCGACTGGTTGATCGCAAGCGGCACCTCGAAGCCGTCCTTATAGTCGGTTTCCGATAGCAGCGCCTTGGCCTTGTCGAGGTCGAGGCTGTAGGGGAACGGTTGCGGCCATGCGGCGTCCGACGGCTTGGTGGACGCGCCCCCCCACATCTTCACGCCTCTGCCAAAAGCAGCGGCTTGGAAAATCTCTTCGTAGGGCACGGCATAGGCAATGGCCTGTCGGACCTTCTTATCCTTGAAGGGATCGAAGGTGACGTTCACACCGAGACAATAGATGCAATTTTCGATCGGTGTCGCTGCCACCTTCAGGCCGGGTTTGCCGATCAGTTCCTTGGCATCCTTGGCGGGCACGCCGAATGAGAGATCGACGTCCCGGCGCTCCAGCAGAGCGCGGCGCGTTGCCGACGATGGAACCTCACGCACGACCACGCGCTTGACGCCGGGTAGTGGCCCACTGGTCCACCCCTCGTTGCGTTCGTAGATGAGCTGCTGACCGGGATCCCAGCGTGCAACCTTGTAAGCGCCGCTGCCCGCCGGGTTGCGGTGCAGATATTCTGTCGCCCAGGGATCGCTCGCGGACGCGTTTGCTTTCGCCACCTTTGAATTGATGATCATGGGAACCGGGACCGCGAGGTCCGGCAACGTCAGTTTCGATTTGCGGATGAGATCGATCTTGAATGTTTTTTCGTCGACGACGACGAACTGCTCCGGCTTCTCCAGCGAGCCTGCTTTCATCTGCACGGCGGGGAATCCGCCAAGCGAGACTGCGCGGTCGAGCGACCATTTCACGTCTTCCGCGGTGACCGGTGAGCCATCCCAGAAGACGGCGTTGTCGCGCAGCTTAAAGATGATCGACATGCCATCTTCGCTGGTGGTCCAGCTTTCAGCGAGGTCCGGTTCGAGCGTTGCATAATCATAGGAAAGCGTACCGTCTTCGAGTGTCTTCGTGCCAAATGACACAAGTCTGTCGTAGCAGTTGACCGCAATTTGGTAGCTCGGCCGGTTTGTGCCCTTACGATGGATATCGAGCGAGTTGATCGTTTGGCCGATCACAACGACAGCTGTATCAGCACGCGCTGCATGCGCCGGCATAACCTTGAGCATCGGCAACATGGGCGCCGTTAACGTCAAGGCACCTGCGCCTTTGAGAAGGGAACGTCTCGAAGGTTTCAAGTCTGTCATACCCGGTATCCTCTCGCTGTTCGAACCGTCAGCACCTGTGGTTGGCCGATAGGATAGGGTGCACAACTGTTGACGTCTGCTGCTAATTTCTGCTCAGACTGATGCGTAAAACGCAACGGTCGCCTGAGGCAGCCCGATGAAGCATTTATATGGATTTCGTTGTGTCGACGCGGTCGCGAAGGCCGGATCTATTCGCAAAGCCGCTGAGGGCATGGCGCTCACGCCGTCTGCTCTAAACCGTCGAATTCTTGCATTGGAGGAGGAACTGGGTGTCCAGATTTTCGAGCGCCTGCCAAGAGGGGTACGACTGAGCACGGCCGGCGAACTCCTGATCTACCACATCCGCAATCAGGTCTCGGACTTCGAGCGCTTGCAATCTCAGATTGCCGACCTGATTGGCGTTCGCCGCGGCCACGTAAATATTGCCTGTAGCCAGGCACTGCTGCCATACTTTCTGCCGGAGCAGATTGAAATTTACCGGGCGACGCATCCGGGCGTCACGTTTGATGCCGTTGGCCGCGATCGGGAGGCGGCAGAAGCAGCATTGCTCGACTATTCCGCCGATGTCGCGTTGATCTTTGAGCCCATCCGGCTTGCCGATTGCCAAACACTCTTGACCATCAAACAACCGATCCACGCCGTGATGCGTGCCAGGCATCCACTGACCAAACTGAAAACCATCCGCATCGAACAGCTCTCCGCCTATCCCCTCGCGATGCCAACACGACCATTCGGCGTCCGCAATCTTCTCGAGCTGGCGGCAAGTCGGAAAAATCATAAACTCGAGCCTGCAATCCAGTCGGACAGTTTCGAGTTCATCCGTCACGTCGTCGAACATGGCGACGGCGTCGGATTCCAGATCGAGATCGGCCTCCCCCCCGCCTCCAGGCCCAACAAGCGGATCACCTATCGCCCGCTGGATGAGCGCGATGTGCCGCCGGGGCGGTTGCATCTGGCGCAACTAAAAGGCCGCAGCCTGCCAGTCGCCGCGGCACGCTTCGCCGACCAGCTTCGGACAGCGTGTATCGAAGCTTTCGAAACCCTTTGAAGCTGCGACGGCGAAGTGCCGCAGACGCAAAATTCGAGGGTGGACGGATACCTTTACTTGCGGTACGAGCAACGATATTAAATCGGATTGTTCAGCACAATGAGTACTTCTAGTTCGGAACCCCGGCTCGCTATCATTCTACCTGCGTACGGCCATAGCGGTCTTATGATCGACGCCATCAACTCCGTCTTATCCCAAGTAGTTTCGGGACCTATCCTGCTCACGATCGTCAACGACGGTTGCAAGTTTTTACAAACGGC
>CAZWCL010000172.1:0-7340 GCA_964632265.1 uncultured Hyphomicrobiaceae bacterium
GGCCGCCGGTACGTCAATCTTGTTGATGGCAACGATCAGCGGCACTTCGGCCGCCTTAGCATGATTGATCGCTTCGATCGTCTGCGGCATCACACCGTCGTCGGCCGCAACGACCAGAACCACGATGTCCGTGACCCGGGCCCCGCGCGCTCGCATCGCCGTGAATGCTTCATGGCCCGGGGTGTCGATAAACGAGATCTTCGCCCCGCTCTCTGTCTCAACCTGATAGGCACCGATGTGCTGGGTAATACCGCCCGCCTCACCGCTGGCCACCTTGGCTGTGCGGATGGCGTCGAGCAATGACGTCTTACCATGGTCAACATGCCCCATGATCGTGACGACCGGCGCCCTCGGCTCCAACGTATCGCTCGCCTCATCAACTGCCGAGAAGAAGCCTTCTTCGACGTCCGCCTCGGACACGCGCTTACCCGTGTGGCCGAACTCAGAGACGATCAGCTCCGCGGTATCGGCGTCGATGACATCGTTCATTTTGTGCATCGCGCCTTGTTTCATCAAATATTTGATGACGTCCACGGCGCGTTCCGTCATGCGGTTCGCCAGTTCCTGAATCGTAATTACGTCGGGAATAGTCACTTCTCGCGTGACCTTCTCACGTGCGACCGACACGCCCATGGCTTTGAGTTTTTCGCGCTCACGCTTGCGCTTGAGCGAGGCCAGCGAGCGCTCTCGTTGGCGTTCGTCGAACGCATTCGCGATGGTCAACTTGCCACGCACGCGGCTATCATCTCGTCCACCCGAACGAGCCGCCTTGCCGGTTTTACGGCGGCGGTTGTCTTCTTCATCACGCGCGGCAGGCGCCGCTGCGGGGCGCAGGTTGCGCCGTGTCTCTGGTTCGGGCTTCGGCGGCTCGGGAGGTTTCGGCTCGGGCCGGTCGCGGCGTGTCACGATCATCGGCCGTGTCATGCCGACTGACTTCATGATCGGTTCCTGTGCCGCAGCGACTTCCGCCTTGGACGGCTGCGGTTCGGCATCACTCTTGGCGGCGGGTGCCGTCTCGGCAGGTTGTGGCTCTTCAGCAGCCGGCTCGGCGGCTGCCGCGGCAGCAGCCTGTTCGGCCGCTTTGGCTTTCTCCTCGGCTTCCTTCGCAGCCGCCGCTTCCGCCTCGCGCTTCGCTTCAGCAGACTTCAGCGCCTCCTCGCGGGCACGCTCTTCCGCTTGTGCCGCCTCCTCGATTTTGCGTTGCTCGGCGAGACGCTTGTCCTCGGCCGCTCGCAAATGCTCGGCAGCAAGCGCCGCAGCCCGCGCAGCCCGCTCTTCTTGAGACAGGCCGCCTTGCGTCTGCCCGCCACCGCCTGGCTTGCCGCCACGCGTTTTCTGGGCCGGCTTGTTGGCCGCGTTGCCGGGCGCCGCTACCGTCCGCTTGCGCTTCTTCTCCACAACGACGGATTTCGAGCGGCCCGCACCAAACTTCTGCTGAACGTGGCCGGATTCGACCGTACGTTTCAGGCTCAGTGGTTTGCGCCCGTTGGCTGGCTTGTCGGCAGTTTCGTTCGTTTCGCTCATGCTTTTCCTGTATGTCGGATCGCGTTCGCCTGTCCGTCGACGGGTTCCGGCGCGGTTCCAATCTCTCGATCTTCCAATCGAACCGCGCGGTATTTGGCGACGCGATCCACAGCGGCTAGAAAATTCGTGGCTGCTTTTCCCGTGGCTAGTGCAGCATGTACCACATTTGAGCGGCCAATGGCCAAACTCAATTCATCGATCGTAAGCAAACTTGCAGTATGGGGTGTCAGGCCACGCGCCGCGCGGACGGCTGCGTACTTGCGCTGGACCTTTGCGAGACCGTCGATGCTGGCATCGCACGCCTGAACGAGTGCGCCATCGGCGCCGGCCTCGATCCACGCGTTTACCTTGCCGGCACCGGTCAGCACCAGTCCCGCCTTGTTCGCGAGACTGAGTTGGTTGCAGGCGCGTTTGCGAAGTAGATCGCCGACGCGTTCGACGAGATCGTCGTCGATCGACACTTTGGCGCGGGCGGCACGCTCAAAGGCGCGATCGCGGATGGCCTTTTGGACGGTGCCCTCGTCGCACGTTACCCAAATTCCGCGACCGGGTAGCTTGCGGGCAATATCGGGAACTATTGCACCATCAGGTGCGCGGACGAACCGGATCAGGTCTTCAGGCGGGCGCTCCGCACGCGTGACGACGCACGAGCGCTGCGAGGTTTGCTCGCCGTCGCCCGCCGTCGCGTGCCTGTTTGCCGCCAAAGCCCGTATCAAAGGTCCGATCCATCCTCAGTTGTTGATCGTCGACGTGGGCGCATCATCACCTGCGCCCGGTAAAGCCGTCATGTCATCACCCAACGTCTCTTCGGCGCCGGACTCGCTCTCTTCTTCGCCTTCTTCTGTTTCGTCAGCCGAGTTGAGATCTTCCGGATTGATCCACCCGAGGATGATACGTGCGGCGAGGATCATTTCCTCAGCGTCCTGCCGCGAGACGTCGAAACCGTCGAGGAATCCTTTGTGCCGTGTCGGCTCGACGCCGCGCTCCTTGCTGCGCTCGACCCAACCGCAAAGATCGTCGGTCGCACAATCTGCAAAATCGTCGAGCGATTTGATATCGTTCTCGCCGAGCGCCACCATCATCGCCACGGTCATATTGCTGATCTGCGCAAGGTCATCATCGACACCAAGTGCGCGGCGCCGCTCATCGAGTTCAGCTTCCTTGCGCTCAAGATACTCCCGGGCACGCGACTGAATCTCTTCCGCCGTCGCCTCGTCGAAGCCTTCGATAGATGCGATCTCACCGGCGTCGACGAAAGCGGCCTCCTCGACCGAAGTGAAGCCTTCGGTAACAAGCAGCTGCGCAATCACCTCGTCCACATCGAGGGCATCCATGAACATCTGCGAGCGCTCGGCAAATTCACGCTGGCGGCGTTCGCTTTCTTCCTGCTCCGTAACGATATCGATGTCCCAGCCGGTCAGTTGCGAAGCAAGCCGCACGTTTTGCCCGCGCCGTCCGATCGCAAGCGAAAGCATCGGCTCCGGAACAACCACTTCAATGCGCTCTGATTCTTCGTCGAGCACCACCTTGGTTACTTCGGCAGGCGCCAATGCATTGACGATGAAGCTCGCTGCATCTGGGTTCCACTGGATGATGTCGATCTTTTCACCCTGGAGTTCGTTGACGACCGCCTGGACGCGCTGACCGCGCATGCCGACACACGCGCCAACCGGATCGATCGAAGAATCCTTCGAGATCACGGCGATTTTAGCTCGCGAACCGGGATCACGGGCAACCGACTGGATCTCGACGATGCCGTCATAGATCTCGGGCACTTCCATCGCGAACAGCTTCGACATGAACTCCGGACGCGCGCGAGATAAGAATATCTGCGGCCCCCGTTGCTCGCGGCGCACGTCGTAGATGTAGGCACGGATACGGTCGCCGAAGCGCACGTTTTCACGTGGGATCATTTCGTCACGACGAACGATGGCTTCTGCCCGGCCGAAGTCAACGATGACATTACCGTATTCGACTCGTTTGACCGTACCATTGACGATTTCGCCAACCCGGTCCTTGAATTCTTCGTACTGACGCTCGCGCTCGGCATCACGCACTTTCTGGACGATAACCTGCTTGGCGTTCTGAGCGGCGACCCTGCCGAAGTCCAGCGGTGGCAGCTCTTCGACAAGCTCCTCACCGATTTCGGCGTCAGCCTTGATGTCGCGTGCCTGTTCCAGCGCTATTTCGGTCGAGTCATTTTCGACCTCTTCGACCACGGTAAGGACGCGCGTCAGCCGCGTATCGCCGTTCTTGGGATCGATAGCGCAGCGGATGTCGTTTTCGGCGCCATAACGTGAGCGGGCCGCTTTCTGAATAGCGTCTTCCATCGCACCGATCACGATCATACGGTCGATGGACTTTTCCCGCGCGACTGCGTCTGCGATCTGCAGCAGTTCCAGCCGGTTTGCACTGACGCCAACCATTGCCATTGGCTTTAGTCCTCGTTTCAGTTTTCTGTCTCATCGACATTAGGCCCACGTCGCAGGCTTTAATCCCGATGTTGCGCCGCAAGGCGCGGCTTACTCAAGATCCTGGCTCGTCTCGTCCTGATTCCCGATCGCGTCCCCATCAGCAGCGGCTGACATATCGGCGGCGGCACGGGCCCGTTCGGCGGCTTTGCTGCGCCTGAGCGACTCTCGGACCAATTCGTCGTCGAGCACTAGGCGCGCTTCGGCAATCATTTCGAGTGGCAGACCCAGTACATGGCGTCCGACCTGGTCGAGATCAACCTCGAGCCGTAGCTCTCCGTCATCATATCCTTCGACCCGACCGCGAAACCGTTTTCGTCCGTCCAGTAGTTCGTTCAGTTCGACCTTGGCCTCGAACCCGGCCCACTCCTCGAAATCCGAGGGCCGTGCTAGTGGTCTGTCGATGCCTGGCGATGAAACTTCCAAATCGTATTTGCTGGCGATCGGATCGCTGACATCCAATATCGGCGAGAGCTGCCGGGAAATCTCGGCGCAGTCATCGATCGATATTGTACCATCGGGCCGCTCGGCCATCACCTGCAATGTTTGCTGCGTATCACGACCCATAATCCGCACGCGTACAAGTCTGAAGCCGAGATCTTCGAGAACCGGTTCGATCAGGTCGGCAATCTGGCCCGCCGTCCCGGTCTCGCGCAGAAATCGCTGGTCGGTCGACAAAAAATTACTCCACTCAGCTCGCCTCACCCATCACAAACAAAAAGAGCGGACCCTCGCGGGCCCACCCAAAAGTTGAGATGATCATGAGCACGTTTATCGTAGGCGAGCATTCCCACGTTTGCAACAGGTAATTTGGCAAAACTATGTAAACGTCCGAAAAGGTAAAAGGTTCACGATCGGCGTTCGAAGCGCATGAAATAGCACCGCCGGCCTTCGCGGATAGCCTTGTTTTCGTAGCGCGTATCGGGCCAGTCCGGTGGTCGGACACGCCAGTTGGCCGGCTGGTGCGCCGTCCATTCGAAAGACCCTTGTCGTCGGATTGCCTGAAGCATGTGCTTGGCATAATCACCAATGTCGGTTGCCAGCCTGAGCTCGCCCGCGGGCGCCATAACGCGTGCGACATCAACAAGCAGCGATATGTTGACCAGCCGCCGTTTGGTATGCCGCTTCTTCGGCCATGGATCCGGAAACAGAACGAATGTGCGCGTGATCACTTCGTCCGGCAGCCAATTCAGGACGTCGCGTGCATCATCGCTATGGATCAGGATATTGTCGAGGCCCCGCGTGATTGCCCCGTCGACGACTTTCACGACTCCATCGATGAACGGTTCGCAGCCTATGATGCCGACATCCGGATTTGTTCGGGCCTGATGAAGAAGGTGCTCGCCGCCACCAAACCCGATCTCGAGCCAGACCTCTCGAATTTGGCCTTTGAACAATCTCGTCAGATCAGCAGGCGGGGGCGATGAAAGATCGAGCCGCAATCTGGAAAGCTCATCGTCAAGCAGGTTTTCCTGACGCGGGGTCAGGCGGCGCGCACGTCGCCGCCCGAAAGAACGCAAGCGTCTGCTTGCTTCGTGATCATCTTGGTCGCTACGTCCGGGCATCTTTTTTTCTGACCCGTTACGGCCTCGACCAGTCAGGCTCGATGCGTTCTACGCGCCGAGTTCTGATTTGATCTTGTCTGCCAGATCCGTCTTCTCCCATGAGAAGCCGCCGTCCTCGTCGGGCTTCCGGCCGAAATGGCCGTAAGCAGAGGTGCGCGCGTAGATTGGCTTATTGAGATCGAGATGCTGGCGAATGCCTCGTGGAGTAAGGTCCATCACGTTGGCGAGGGCTTTCTCCACCTCAACTTCATCGACCTTGCCCGTGCCGTAGAAGTCGACATGGATCGA
Source organism: uncultured Hyphomicrobiaceae bacterium (assembly GCA_964632265.1). Classification (GTDB taxonomy): domain Bacteria; phylum Pseudomonadota; class Alphaproteobacteria; order Rhizobiales; family Hyphomicrobiaceae; genus CAJQQK01. The sequence continues at coordinate 5,849 of CAZWCL010000172.1, forward strand.
CAGTGGACGCGCAACGCCGATAGCGTAGGCAAGCTGAATGCAACAACGGTCGCATAGCCCGGCCGCAACGACGTTCTTCGCCAGATAACGCGCGACGTAGGCAGCCGAGCGGTCGACCTTGGTCGGATCCTTGCCGGAAAACGCGCCGCCGCCGTGCGGTGCCGCGCCGCCATAGGTATCGACGATGATTTTCCGCCCGGTAAGACCGGTATCCCCGTCAGGTCCGCCCACGACGAACTTGCCCGTTGGGTTAACGTGCCAGACCGTATCACCGGAGAGCCACTCCGGCGGCACGGTCTCGCGAATGTAGGGCTCGACGATCTGACGGATGTCGTCCGATGATAGATCGGGATCGATATGCTGCGTCGACAGAACGATTTCTGTTATCGCAACGGGCTTTCCGTTCTCGTATCGGCAGGTCAGCTGGCTTTTGGAATCCGGCCCAAGCACCGCCGCTCTACCCGAACCCGATTTCCGCGCCTTCGCAAGAACTTCGAGAACCTTATGGCTATAATAGATCGGCGCCGGCATCAGCTCCGGTGTTTCCTTGCAGGCATAACCGAACATGATGCCCTGGTCGCCGGCACCTTCGTCCTTGTTGCCTGCCGAATCGACACCCTGTGCGATGTCGGCGGACTGGCCATGCAGGAGCACGTCAACGTCGGCGGTTTCCCAATGGAAACCTTCCTGCTCGTAGCCGATGTCCTTGATTGCCATCCGCGCAATGTGCGCGACCCAATCCGACGTAATGGTGTTCGGTCCGCGTGTTTCGCCGGCTATGACCACCGTGTTGGTCGTCGTCAGCGTTTCCGCTGCGACACGGATATTCCAAGGATCGACGCCTTGCGCCCGACCTTCGGACAAACACAGATCAACGATCTCATCCGAGATTCGGTCGCAGACCTTGTCCGGGTGTCCTTCTGACACGGATTCACTGGTAAACAGAAACGTACGTTCGGCCACATTATTCCTCGTCGATTTGTGCATGGCGGCATGTCTCGCCACGCTCTGAAGTTGGGGCGGCGCGGCAGGAGACGCGCGGCGGTCGCAAGGGTTGCCTGCAGTATTTCTATGGAAATTGCGACCCTCAGCGGAGCTGGAACGCCCCGCCGGCCCGCAGCTTGTTGCAGCTTTTGGCGCACTTGGTCAAGCAGCCTGCGTTGCTGTCACGTCACGCCGACGCGACCTTCGCTAGTTCTCATGAGTGTCGGCAAGTGAACGCACGAGCTCCAGAACGGCGCGTCGCGCCCGCGGATCATCGATCCGAACGAAGGCCCGATTGAGCTCGATTCCCTCGCGCGAATTCAAGAATTCGATGACATGATCGTCGCCGGCCGGCTCGGCGAAACCGTGCCCATTGCCCGAAGCAGATTGCTCCGCGCCGGAAAGCTCGTCGAAAAAGTACTGAACGCTGACCCCGAGAATGCGGGCCAATTCGAAAAGTCGGCTGGCGCCGATCCTGTTCGTGCCCTTTTCGTATTTCTGTACCTGC
>CAZWCL010000173.1:0-7302 GCA_964632265.1 uncultured Hyphomicrobiaceae bacterium
CTGAACCCCTAAAGAAAAGAGCCCGCATGCCCCGTATCGAACCGAAGACACGCGACGAGATCCCTGAGCAACTCCACCCATTGTGGGACAAGATGCTCTCGTATGGCGATTTCGCCGACCAGGCGGGCGTCATGGCACACCGCTCGCCGGTGTTCGAAAAGACCTGGGAGCTGCTGATCGCGCTCGCGGAAAACCGTGTCCTGCCCGCGCGTTACCTGGAACTCGGCATCGTTACGGCCTCGCTTCTGAACGAGTGCGATTATTGCGTCGCGCACCATTCACCAAAGCTCAAGGTTGCCGGGATATCCGAGGAAGGTGCGCAAGATCTCTTGAACTATAAGGACCATCCCGAACTCGATGCAAAAGATAAGCTCGTCGTCGAGTACGCGATCGCCGTGACAAACGCCTGGAACCGAACCCGCGACGAGATCTTCATGCGCCTCAAAGAGCATTTTTCCGAAGCCGAGATCGTGGAACTAACTTGGCGCATCGCGCTGTGCGGTGCGTTCAATCGCTTCAACGACATCCTCCAGCTCGAGAACTATGAATAGCCGTCTCGGCGCGCCGCCGTTTCAGGGCTTCGGCCAAATATCCTCTGAGTCAATCAACAGGCTCATCACGAAAAGGCTCATTTGCCCTCGAACCCGGGCCGGGGCACGTGGCTCATGAGCGTCTGTGCGAAACCGCCATCGACGACGATTTCCTGCCCCGTCACGAATGACGAGCGCTCGCTCGCGAAGTAGGCGACCGCTTCGGCGATGTCTTCCGGGCGCGCAATCCGTTTGAGCGGCATCGCCGCTTCCCGCGCCTCAAGCACGCCAGGCGCCTGGTAGAACGCTTCGCTGAGCGGCGTCCGGACCAGGCCGGGGCTGACGACATTGGAGCGGACACCCCGCGGCCCCCATTCAAATGCGAGTTGGCGCGAAAGCATCGCAACCGCAGCCTTGCCGGCGCTGTAGGCACCCGAAGCCGCCTGTGGCTCGCTCGCCGCGATCGAGGCGACATGGACGACCGACCCTTTGCCCGCCTGCAGCATCGCCTTGCCGAATGCCTGCGCGCATCTCAGATACCCCGTGACGTTGATATTCATCATCGCGTCCCAGTCTGCGATCGAGACGTCTTCGAGCGCCCCCGGCCGCAGGATGCCGGCATTATTTACCAGGATCTCGCAGGCTCCGAGACTTTTCGCGACCGTGTCGGCGGCGGCCTTGACGCTATTGTCGGTCGAGACATCGCAGGCAACGGCAACAGCGCGCTCGCCACGGTCATTGAATGCGGCTGCGACCTTCTGGAGATTGTCCTCGTTGACATCGAGCAGCGCCACCTGAACGCCGCAACGCGCCAACTCTTCCGCGATGGCCTTCCCCATTCCGCTCGCAGCCCCTGTCACGACAGCCGTTTTGCCCTCGAGTCCGAGCCAGTTGTCCGTGCCTGTCATCGCGCCTCTCCTCACCATGCGAAATCACCGCCGTGAGAGTATGCCGCCCCGCCGCCATCCTGCCAACGCACGTCGTCACGAAGCGCGACGAAATCCCGGTCGCGATCGCGGAGCCGGCCGCAATCTTTGCAGATGCAGGAGGTAGACGCGCGATGACCGGACGACGGAGGCTGTCGGTCGCCAGCCATCGCGCACGTTGCAGACCCGATAGCCGAGGGGCGTCAGGGCATGACCTTCCTCGCGAGTGCAACAATTATTGTCTTACGTGCTTGTTGCGGAGAATTTGCGGCGCCCGTGTGATTAATTTGGGCGGTCACTGAGCACCGGCAACGGGCGGCATTTAGACGGAATACGGCCGGCGTCCGGCGATGCCTGCATCTCTCATCCTTGGAAGTGCAACACTTGCAGCATGCAGGACAAACACGTATCCAGCCTGGACCAATAAGAAAGAGCCGAGCGCCATGATTCTGAACTGTTGGAGACGTTTCGATTGGGCAAGCGTCATCAGGCACGCACTGGTCGTGTTGGTCGCTGTCACCGCCAGCAGCGTCCCCGCGATGGCCGCTCCCGGTTGTGCGACGTGGGAGGTGGCCCGCCAGCAGCGTGAGGAAGGCCCCATGTGGACGGCCAGTATATGCGCCGCGGCCGAACCGCGCCCATTCGAACAAAGTTCGAACTATAATTTGGACAAGGGGGCGACCATTCCGAGGGGAATGGCGCGCCCGGCGTTACTGGAACTCGTGTGTTTTGGCCGCGATCTGAACCTGCGCTTTTCTCCCGTCATCGCCAATGATGCCGACTATGCCAACGCCCGGATGGCGTTTAAGGTCACGGCAGACGGAGCTCAGCACCGCCTGCGGCTTGATTTTGAAGGCATGGATGGCGCATTTACAACCCGGCTGCCGTTCCATCATCCCTTGTTCGAGGCAATGATGCGCGGCAATCGCGTCAAGATAGCCGAGACGGGTGCGCAAATCGCGCCGGTCAGCTTTTCGCTGGCCGGCTCGCGCCGCGCCATCACCCGGCTAATCGATCAATGCCGGCCGTAACTTTCCAGTCGCGAGATCGCAAACGCAGCGGCCGAGATCAGCGGCCTTTCTCGCGCCGCCACTTTTCGAATTTCTGTTTCGAAAGATCCGTCTGCGGGTAAACGCTGAAAAGCTCCGCGCCACCGCGGACTTGTTCAGCCGCAAAATCTTCGTATGCCGTCATTTCGAGCGCTTCATCAGCGACCTCGCGCGCAATATCCGCGGGAAGCGCGACCACACCCTCGTCGTCGCCAACAATGATGTCGCCCGGATAGATGGCGGCGCCGCCGCACGCGATGGGAATGTCCATGTCGACGGCGAGATGGTGTATCAGGCTGATCGGCGGCGAGGGCTGCACTTGATAGACCGGAAATTCCATTTCCCCGATTTCGCCGCTGTCACGCATGCCACCGTCGGTGACAAATCCTTCGACACCGCGAACCATGAGCCGTGTCATGAGAATATCGCCGCCCGAGGCCGAGCGTGCATCCTGCCGGCTGTCAAACACCAGCACGTGGCCGGGCGGGCAGGCTTCTATCGCGGCACGGCCAGGATACTTCCGGTCCGAGAGCACCGCCGGCGTCGCCTTGTCCTCGCGGGCCGGGATCGTACGAACGGTAAACGCCGGCCCCGCCATCCGTGGGCCGCCAGGGTCTAGCGGTCCGACGTCGTGCAGGAACTGACCCTTGAAGCCACGCTTGAACAAGACGGTCGTGAGCGTTGCGACCGACACGCGCTTCAGGTCCGCCATCAGCGCTTCGTCTAGCTCGGGGGCGTCACTCATAGATTGTGCTTTCCAGATCGGATCTTTCGGGCGTCGCGGCAGCGGTCCGGAGCCGACGCCCGCTCCTGCCAATGAGACGGCGGCGCGATCCCTGTCAAGGCCGGTTTCAAAACGGCTCGTCACCCGCGATGGTTATGCGATGCATGCGCCGCCGTTTGCCGGCGTAGTCGTTGAGGGCAAAATGCTGCGTGCAGCGGTTGTCCCAGATTGCCATCGACCCCGGTTTCCAGGAGAACCGGCATGTCATTTCCGGCTGCGTCGAATGGGTCTTGAGGTAGTCGAGCAGCGGCTTTGCTTCCTTCGTTTCAAAGCCGTCCAGTCCCTGGGTATGATTGCCGATATATAGGGCTCTTTGCCCCGTCTCGGGATGTGTCCGCACCAGCGGATGGGCGCATTCGGTCTGAAGGTTCTGATCCGGCTGCTGGACTTTGGCGGCCATCCCGGGGTTGCCCTTGTAGCGCTCGCCGTGACCAGCGCCGACGTTTTCGTTGTCGCCCGCCTGAAGCTTCTGGCGGTCACCGACATTCCAAGTTTTCAGCCCGGCACACATTTCTTTCATCGCATCCGATAGTGTCTCATAGGCCAGGTAGCCGTTTGCAAACATCGTGTCGCCGCCCGCGTCCGGCGTTTCCTTAGCATAAAGGATTGTTGCCTTGGCCGGTTTCGGGTTGAACATCTGGTCGGTGTGCCAAACCGATCCGAACGTTTTCGTGTCGCCCTCCTCCTTGACGATCTCAAGAATTTCGGGGTGGCTATCCAGGCCTTTCATGAAGGGATGGTAGTGGATGTCACCAAACCGCTTGGCGAGCGTGATCTGCTGGTCGGGCGATATTTCCTGGTCGCGGAAGAACAAGACAAGATGCTCGTGCCATGCCTGCCTGATTTCATCGAACGTGCCGTCGTCGAGCTGCGTGAGGTTAACCCCGCCGATTTCGGCGCCGAGTGCACCGGCGATCGGCGTCACCTCAATTCGTTCAAACTTACCCATTCTGCGCCTCCCATGACTGCTACTGGTCAGCGTAGACCGGATCAGCCGGTCAGCAATATGCCTTTGATCAGCGGCGAAATCTTTATCGGTTATTTGATCTATCCTCGGGAACGTGGCGTAGCCGCCTCACCCCGCGTTGAATATCGCCGCCGTGCGACGATCGGCGCGACTGCCATGCCCCCTGTTTACCAAGAGTTAACAGCAAGATGTTGCAGTGCCGATTCATCTTTTAGCTGGCTCGAGCCGGCAACCTCCGCAGTTTGGCGTACGCGACGCAGCCCATGCGGCTTAAATGCTTGAACAGGCATAAGACCGGCCTAGTCGACGCCAGGTGATCCGTGATCCAGCTACGACCGATCGTCTTCACGCTTGGCATCGTCTTGTGCGCGATAGCTGCCACGATGCTGCTGCCGGCCATCGTCGACCTGCTCGACGGCCGCGACAGCTGGACAGTGTTCGCCGGATCATCGGCCTTCACGCTTTTTATCGGCGGCCTCATGCTTTTGGTCGCCCACGAAGATAAGCCGATGGCGACCGGGCTGAAGGAAGGCTTCGTGCTCACGACCTTCTCGTGGCTCCTGGTTGCAGCCTTTGCATCGATCCCCTTCGTCGGCCTCGGCCTGCAGGTATCCGACGCCTTTTTCGAAGCGATGTCCGGCCTCACTACCACCGGCGCGACCGTTTTGATAAAACTCGACGATCTGCCGCGCGGCATCCTTCTGTGGCGCGCCCTGCTCCAGGGCCTCGGCGGCCTCGGCATCATCGTGACGGCACTGATTGCTCTCCCGTTCCTGCGCGTTGGCGGCATGCAGCTCTTCCAGACAGAGAGCTCCGACCGTTCGGAAAAGGTTCTCCCGCGCGCCCTCGAACTCGTCTATGCCACGGCGGCGATTTACTTATCGCTGCTCATCGCTTGCATGGCGCTTTATATGACCTTCGGCATGTCACCGTTCGATGCCATCTGCCATGCTCTGACGACGGTTTCGACCGCCGGTTTTTCGACCCATGATGCAAGTTTCGGCTTCTTCCCCTCGGCAGCGCTACAATGGACCTGCATCGTCTTCATGATCCTTGGATCTCTGCCGTTCGTCGTCCTCATTCGCTCACTGCGCGATGAGCCAACAGCTTTGCTTTACGACGAACAGGTGCGCGGCTTCGCACTCTTCCTGATCGCGGTATGCCTGATCGTCTCAATATGGCTATTCAACACGCGCGACATTCCCTTCATGGACGCCGCACGGATCGCGACGTTCAACGTCACCTCTATCATCACGACGACCGGCTACGTGACCGAGGATTACACAACGTGGGGCACATCGGCGATGGGCCTCTTCTTTCTGCTCATGTTCGTTGGCGGCTGTTCCGGCTCCACCAGCGGCGGCATCAAGATCTACCGTTTTCAGGTCGCAGGCATGCTTACCCGCAGTCACTTTCTGCACCTCGTGAGCCCCAACCGTGTGGTGACGCTGATCTACAGCGGGCGCCGCCTGCCGGCTGACGTGCCGTTCTCGGTTGTTGCATTCCTCGCCATCTATTTGTCGACTGTCGGCATCTTCACGGTAATTCTGACCTCCATGGGCCTTGATCTGGTAACCGGTCTCTCCGCCGCTGCCGCAACGGTTGGCAACGTCGGCCCGGGCCTCGGCGATATCGTCGGGCCGTCCGGCAATTACTCAGGTCTGCCCGACCGCGCCAAATGGGTCTTGGCCTTTGCAATGCTGCTGGGACGCCTGGAACTTTTTACGGTGCTGGTCCTGTTGCGCCCGGAGTTTTGGCGAAGCTAAATATCTGAAATATAATACACAAATACCTAGGGCGTTTCAGGTTTAGACTGAAGCGCTCATAGGGAGCGCACGCGACCCGCCACATTATGGCGCCCCCGGAGGCCGGCCGTGGGGCGCCGTGGGGCCGAGTAGCCGTGAGAGATGAAATCGTTAGAGTATCCACCTTAGTCGGAAACTATCTAGTCCGAAAGGACGTCCGCACCATAAATCCAGTCGTAGGCCGCCATGATTTTGGTGCCCGGCAGCGTCGCGAGCCCAGCATTGCGAATGAGGGATGCGGTGCCCTTGAGATGATAGAGACGCCCGTTGGCGGCCGAAGCCGCCTGTACCCGTTCTACCCGCCTGCGACGGTCGGCAACGAAGCGGGAAAGGTGCCGTCCCACGGCAACCGCATCCGTGTCCCCGCCGAGTGACGCGAGTTCGCTCGCCAGTCGCACGCCGTCCTCGATAGCCATGGCACCGCCTTGCGCAAGGAACGGCTGGATGGGGTGGGCTGCATCGCCGATCAGCACAGCTCGCCCGCGCCGCCATACCCAGCCGGCAGATGGTCTGAAAAGCGGCCATTGACGCCAGCTCTCACCCGCATCGAGAATGCGTCTGAGATCCTGATGAAGGCCGGCAAATCGCGTCTCGATCGATGGCTTGTCGATGGCGCCACTCCAGCTGCGGCGCCCTTCCATATCTGACCTTGGCGTCGGGCCTCGCGCAATGGCGACCACGGCAACCTTCTCATCTCGGCAGACCGGGTAATGCACCGCGTGCACCCCGGGGGCGATCCAAATCCCGGTCTTCGCTGCGTTGATGCGGAGAGGAAGGGCATCCGGCTCAATCAGCGTGCGCGCCGCGATCAGTCCGGTGAATTTTATATCTGCATGCGGATCAACGAAACGGCGCACGGTTGACCAAAGCCCATCGCCACCGACAAGGATGTCGGCTGAAACCTCCCGACCATCGACTGCCGCAACCTTGATGAAGTCCTGGTTTTGCCTGATCGGTATGTCGCGAAGTGCGGCGCCCTGCGTAAAGTCGATCAGCGGTTCGCGCTCCGCTGCCTCCCATAGGACCTCGATGAGGTCGGCGCGGTGTAGGACCCAGTAGGGAGCGCCATGGCGTTGCGCAATCCACTCGCCAAGCGGCAATTGCGCAACCAACCCGCCGCCGATTGCAGCGTAGACGCAGATTTCCTCAGGCGTGGTGGCGACGGCTCCGAGAGCCTGCCCAAGGCCGAGCCCCTTGAGCAGCCGCGTGGCGTTGGGGCCCAGCTGGATGCCGGCCCCGTC
>CAZWCL010000174.1:0-7281 GCA_964632265.1 uncultured Hyphomicrobiaceae bacterium
GCACCCATCGCCACGACGATTTGTGCGCTCGCCACATGGGCGGTCATCCCCGTCAATGAGAACGCCTGGGGCACCTGGGTGATTTCCGACATGAACGTCGGCATCCTCTACATCCTCGCAATTGCGTCGCTTGCCGTTTACGGCGTCATCATGGGCGGCTGGGCATCGAACTCGAAGTATCCGTTCATGGGCGCGCTCAGATCCGCAGCCCAAATGGTCTCCTACGAAGTCTCGATCGGCCTGGTGATCGTCACGGTCCTATTGTGTGTTGGCTCCCTCAATCTGGCCGATATTGTGAACGCACAGAAGACCGGCATCGGCACGACCATGGGTCTCGCGCCCTCAATCCTCGACTGGTACTGGCTGCCACTGCTGCCGATGTTCGTGATTTTCTTTATCTCGGCGCTGGCTGAGACCAACCGGCCGCCGTTTGACCTTCCGGAGGCCGAGTCAGAACTCGTCGCAGGCTTCATGGTCGAGTACTCCTCGACACCTTACCTGCTCTTTATGCTGGGCGAGTACGTCGCGATCACCACAATGTGTGCGCTGACCACCATCCTTTTTCTTGGGGGCTGGTTGCCGCCGCTCGACATCTGGCCTCTGAACGCGATACCGGGTATTTTCTGGTTTCTGTTAAAAGCGGTCTTCGTGTTCTTCATGTTCGCGATCGTGAAAGCCATGGTGCCGCGCTATCGTTATGATCAGTTGATGCGCCTTGGCTGGAAGGTGTTCCTGCCGATATCGCTGATAATGGTCGTCGTGGTCGCCGCCGTCCTTCAGTTCGGCCCGAAACTTGTTGGAGGCGCGTGATTTCATGAGCCCCAATATGATCGGCGCCATAGTCGGCTTCATTGTCGGACTGTCCGGTTATCTCTTCATACGTCTCGCGGCCCGGCGCGTCGAAGACAAGGGCGTCACCGCCGAACCGTCCAAGACCGCACAGATGCTGCGCTTGGTCGCGCTGTTGGATCTCATTATCTTTACGGTTGCCGGCTGGTTTATCGGGCCGATGATCGTCGCCAGCGGCACCAACTGATCGAGTCTGAAAGGAGCTTCAAATCATGGGCCTCGCACAGGGCGTAAAATCACTGTTCCTGACGGAGTTCGTTTCGGCGTTCTTTCTTGCGATGCGCTATTTCTTCGCGCCGAAGAAGACTCTGAATTATCCGTTCGAAAAGGGTCCTCTGAGCCCCCGTTTTCGTGGCGAACATGTTTTACGCCGGTATCCCAATGGTGAGGAGCGCTGCATCGCCTGCAAGCTATGCGAAGCGATCTGCCCGGCGCAAGCCATCACCATCGAAGCCGGCCCGCGCCGCAATGACGGCACCCGGCGCACGACGCGCTACGACATCGACATGACGAAATGCATCTATTGCGGGCTTTGCCAGGAGGCATGTCCCGTCGATGCCATCGTCGAAGGACCGAACTTCGAGTTCGCCACGGAAACCCGTGAAGAACTCTATTATAATAAGGAACGGTTGCTCGCGAACGGCGACCGCTGGGAGCGGGAGATCGCAACGAACCTTGCGCTCGATGCAAAATACCGATGATGAGGCTGGCTGGATTGACCTGCTGAAATCGCTCGACGACGACGAACTCGAGCGGTACGGCGAGATCGTTGCTGATCAGCGGCGGCTCGAATGGCGTCACCGTTGGGCTCAGGTTACTTGTCTGGTCGTGGCCGTCCTGTTGTTTGCGTTGGCGGTGCGGGAGGTGATGGTCGACGGTATCACATATGCCAGTGGCGGCTTGCTGGCGCTCGGTCTGGCCTTCGCTTATTGGCCGTATCGCAAAGCCCTCGTTCGCCGGCTTTGGAGCCGTCATAAGAGTGCAGTGGCCCGCGAGACGGCCGCGCGTGCCGCGCAGAAGCGGCAGTGAGTTAATATGGTCGCCGCCCTCCATCGGGCGGTGGAACAAATGGAACACGCCGGTCACTTGCACATCCAGTGTCCGACCGGCCAAGGGAAACGAACTGGGTCGATGACAGCGTTCTTCTTCTACGTCTTCTCAATCATCGCAGTGATGTCTGCGGTCATGGTGGTCATCGCGCGAAACCCAGTCCATGCGGTTTTGTTCCTGATACTCGCCTTTTTCAACGCTGCCGGCCTCTTCGTGCTGCTTGGCGCGGAATTCCTGGCGATGCTGCTAGTGATCGTCTACGTCGGCGCCGTGGCCGTTCTTTTCCTGTTCGTCGTCATGATGCTCGACGTTGATTTCGCCGAATTACGAGCAGGCTTCATCAAGAACGTCGGTCTCGGCGCAATCGTCGGCGGCATCGTTCTGCTCGAGCTAATCATGGTGCTCGGTTTCCAGACCTACTCAAGCCAGATTGTCGGCACGCCCGCAGCGCCCGTGCCTCTGGCTGGCGACAACGTGACAAACACGGAAGCACTCGGCCGAATACTCTATACGAAATACGTCTTCTTCTTCCAGGCAGCCGGTCTGATCCTGCTCGTTGCAATGATCGGTGCCATCGTTCTGACACTGCGCCACAAGGCCGGCGTACGCCGGCAGTCGATTTCAGCCCAAGTGGCCCGCAATCCGGCGACCGCCATGGACGTTGTCAACGTCAAACCGGGACAGGCCGTATTCCCGTCCAGCGAGGAGCCGGCCGAATGAAACGCCACAAACGAAAACTGAACGTCGTCATCGTTGCCGGCCGCACCAAATTGCGCCTCCGGTCAAAGCCGGCAGCGCGCGACGGAGGGGCGGCCTGATGGAAATCACAATTGGACACTACCTGACGGTCGCTGCGATGCTATTCACGATCGGCATCTTTGGCATCTTCCTCAACCGCAAGAACGTGATCGTCATCCTCATGTCGATCGAATTGATGCTCCTCGCCGTCAACATCAATCTCGTGGCCTTCTCGTCGTACAATCAGGATTTGGTCGGCCAGGTGTTTGCAATGATGGTCCTCACAGTAGCGGCGGCAGAGGCTGCGGTGGGGCTGGCGATTATCGTTGTTTACTACCGCAACCGCGGATCGATTGCCGTCGAAGACATCAACATGATGAAGGGTTGAGCGGGCGTGCTGGTGGTATCCGCAATCAACGGGCATGACGAAATGTCGTTCGTCACCAGCCGGCCTGACGCCTGGCTGCGATTTCCGTGGTTGCTGGCGATCGGCGCGTCCATCGGGGTCACAATCCTCACGCGTGCTGTGGTCTCGGCGTTGATCGATAGAGAATTACTGGTGCGCGCGCGCGGTATTATGGCCCTCGCGGTCGTCGTAGCAGGCGTCATGACGGTGATGCTGGTGCAGAATTCGATTGGTCGCGTTGCAATGAGTGGGGACCGCCGTAAATGACGATGGTTCCGAAGATGATGGGGCGACAGGCCCGGCGAGGGATGATGCGAGGCTCGGCGTTTCATGGAATTTAAGGCAATTGTTTTCCTGCCTTTGATCGGGGCGATCATCGCCGGCTTCTTCGGCCGCCTGATCACCGACAGGGGCGCTGAAATCGTCACCACCGGTTTGCTGTTCATCTCGGCGATCCTGTCCTGGATTGTCTTTTGGCGGGTTGGTTTCGACGCCGAGACCATCAAGGTCCCGGTCGCGAACTGGATCACGTCAGGCGAGCTTGAGGTCGCCTGGTCACTGAGGATCGACACGCTGACCGCCGTGATGCTGGTGGTTGTCACGACGGTCTCGAGCCTCGTGCATCTTTACTCGATCGGCTACATGCATGAGGATCCGGCCCGCCCCCGTTTCTTCGCATATTTATCGCTGTTCACTTTCGCGATGCTTGCCCTCGTCACGTCCGACAACCTGGTACAGATGTTCTTCGGCTGGGAGGGCGTCGGCCTCGCGAGCTACTTGCTGATCGGATTCTGGTACAAGAAGCCTGAAGCGAACGCCGCCGCGATTAAAGCCTTCGTTGTCAACCGTGTCGGTGACTTTGGCTTCGCGCTTGGAATTTTCGGTCTCTTCGCCGTGACGAACTCGGTGGCGCTCGACACCATTTTCCAGGAAGCGCCGGGCCTCGTTGGCCAGACGATGCCCTTCCTCGGTTATGACGTAGACATCCTTACGCTCATCTGCCTGCTGCTGTTCATGGGCGCGATGGGCAAGTCGGCCCAGTTTCTGCTCCACACATGGCTGCCCGACGCCATGGAAGGTCCGACGCCAGTTTCGGCACTTATCCACGCAGCGACCATGGTCACCGCCGGTGTCTTCATGGTCGCGCGGCTCTCACCCGTATTCGAATATGCACCCACAGCTTTGATGTTTGTCACGTTCATTGGCACTGTTACGGCCGTATTTGCGGCAACTGTTGGTCTCGTGCAAAACGACATCAAGCGCGTCATTGCCTATTCAACCTGTTCCCAACTCGGCTACATGTTCGTCGCTTGTGGCGTCGGCGCATACACGGTTGGGATTTTCCATCTCTTTACTCATGCTTTTTTCAAGGCACTGCTGTTTCTCGGAGCCGGTTCGGTCATCCACGCGATGCATCACGAACAGGACATGCGGAACATGGGCGGCCTGGCGCCGAAAATCCGAACCACCTGGATCATGATGATCATCGGCACGCTGGCGCTGACCGGTGTTGGTATTCCACACGTTGGCGGGTTCGCGGGATTTCATTCGAAGGACGCGATCATCGAGGCGGCATTCGCGGCACATACGCCCTACAACTACGCCTTCTGGGCCCTTGTCATCACGGCGTTCATGACCTCGTTCTATTCCTGGCGCCTAATTTTCATGACATTTCACGGTTCAACGCGCGCCGAACCGGAAGTCTACAAGCATGCTCATGAGAGCCCGCCGGTCATGCTGGTGCCGCTGATACTGCTCGCGGTTGGCTCAGTAGTCGCCGGCTTTGTCTTCTATCCTTACTTCATCGGGGAGGAGTGGCAGACGTTCTGGCAGCGCGCGATCTACCAGTCGCCGGAGAAAGATATTCTTCATCACATGCACGAAGCCATAGCCAACAACGAATGGATCGTATGGGCGCCGTTCGTTGCGATGGCGGCCGGTTTCGGGCTTGCCTACCTCTACTATATCGCCGTGCCGTCTCTGCCTGGCGCAACGGCGCGCACCTTCAAACCGATCTATCTGTTCTTCCTCAACAAATGGTACTTCGACGAACTCTATAACTGGCTGTTCGTCAGACCCGCACATTGGCTCGGCCGGGTGCTCTGGAAAACGGGTGATGGGCGCATCATCGACGGTGTGGGCCCCGACGGCGTGGCACAACGCGTCATCGATGTTACCGGCCGTGTCGTCCGCCTGCAGACCGGGTTCGTCTACCACTATGCATTTGCGATGATGATCGGTGTCGCCCTTATCGCGACGTACTTTATATTCCGGGGAGGGTTCTTCCAATGACGTTCGCGGGGACTCCCTTTCTGTCGATCATCACCTTCTTGCCGCTCTTCGGCGTCTTCTGGATCCTATTCCTGCGCGACGACGAAAACGGCAACCGAAACGCACGCCACATCGCTCTCTACGTGACGACGGTGACGTTCTTGCTGTCGCTCTACATATGCTGGGTCTTGTTCGATCCCTCATCGCCCAAGTTCCAACTCGTGGAACAGGTACGCTGGTTCGGCCCCGTACAGTACAAGATGGGCGTCGACGGGATCTCCGTCCTTTTTGTCGTCCTCACCGCATTCTTGATGCCATTATGTATTCTCGCGAGCTGGCAATCCGTGACGAGCCGCGTCAAGGAGTACATGATCGCGTTTCTGGTGCTCGAAACGCTGATGATCGGCGTGTTCTGCGCGCTGGATCTGTTTTTGTTCTACCTGTTCTTCGAGGCCGGCCTGATTCCGATGTTCCTGATTATCGGGATTTGGGGGGGCAACCGCCGGGTCTACGCAAGCTACAAGTTTTTCCTCTTTACGCTTCTCGGCTCGGTTTTGATGCTGCTCGCCATGATGGCGATGTACTGGCACGCCGGTACAACCGACGTCGAAAAACTTATGGCGGTGACATTCCCGGCCGACATGCAGTGGTGGCTGTGGCTCGCGTTCTTCGCATCTTTCGCCGTTAAAATGCCGATGTGGCCGGTCCACACCTGGCTGCCGGACGCCCATGTGGAGGCGCCGACAGCCGGCTCCGTGATCCTGGCCGGTATTCTGCTGAAAATGGGCGGCTACGGCTTCCTGCGCTTCTCACTGCCGATGTTCCCGCTGGCCAGTCAAGAATTGGCACCACTGGTCTTCGCACTGTCCGTGATCGCGATCATTTATACTTCCCTGGTCGCGCTTGCCCAGGAAGACGTTAAAAAGCTGATCGCCTATTCCTCCGTGGCCCACATGGGTTTTGTCACCATGGGAATCTTCACGGCCACGACCCAGGGCGTCGATGGTGCCATCTTTCAGATGTTGAGCCATGGCATCATCGCCGGTGCGCTCTTCCTGTGCGTCGGCGTCGTCTACGACCGGCTGCACACCCGCGAGATCGCGGCCTATGGCGGCTTGGTCAACCGGATGCCGATCTACGCGTTCTGCTTCATGGTCTTTACGATGGCGAACGTTGGCTTGCCCGGCACATCCGGCTTCGTTGGCGAGTTCCTGACACTGCTCGGCGCCTTCAAAGTCAATACATGGGTGGCGTTCTTCGCGACATTTGGCGTGATCCTTTCAGCCGCGTACGCCCTTTATCTTTATCGGCGCATGATTTTTGGGGCGCTCGAAAAGCCAAAGCTCATGAACATTTCCGATATGAACGTGCGCGAGATCGCGATCATCGCCCCGCTCGTCATTCTGACCATCCTGTTCGGCGTATATCCCTCGCCGATTTTCGATGTCACGGCGGTTTCGGTGAAGAATCTCGTGACCAACTACGAAGCGGCCATAGCCGCATCGACTGCCCTCGCAACCCAGTAGCAGCTGTCCACCATCCTACAGACAAGCCGCTGAAACAGATCGACGCCCATGCCTGAAGCTCTGCAAATATACGCGCCGCTGTTGCCCGAAATCATCCTCGCGGTCGGCGCAATGGCGCTGCTCATGTACGGCGTTTTTCGTCCAGAGACGCAGCAAGAAGCCGAAACCGTCGGTTGGTTGGCTGTTTTGGTCATGATCATCGCCGGCGCGACGATCGTCTGGTATGGCGCAGGCACGAACCGCCTGTTCGACGGCGCCTTCGTCGATGATCCATTTGCCCGCTTCATGAAATTGTTGACGCTTGCCGGCGCGGCGATCGCAACGATACTGGCGTTCGACAACTTCCGCGACTTGCGCATTCTGAAGTTCGAATACGGCGTACTCGTCCTCTTGTCGACGACGGGTATGCTCATGATGCTCTCGGCGGGCGACCTGATCGCG
>CAZWCL010000175.1:0-7277 GCA_964632265.1 uncultured Hyphomicrobiaceae bacterium
GATCTCGCCGATGACCCCGTCCTCGGTCACTTCCACTTCGAAGCGGCGGTTGCCCTGGATGTCGGTTACGACACCGATGGTCTGGCCGGCTTCTTCAAGAACGGTCGCCTGTTCGATATGAGCTTCGACGAAACCGGCCAGAGGGCGGCCAAGCTCTCGTTTTCCGGCTTCGGGCAGTGCGGCGTGTAGCGCGTCGACGCAGGCACCCATTGTGATGCCGTCATGATCGGTTGTGGCGCGTGTTTGGGCGAGATCGCGGGCGCCTGTGTAGACGGCCGAACCGGAAAGGCCCGGCATAAAGCGGGCGCCCTCCTCGTTGTTCCAGACGATTACCTCAACGGGCCGCGCGAGGCTGATCGCGTGGTCCTCGAATGTTTCAAGTGCTTCGAATGCCGCAAGCACACCGAGGGCACCATCAAACCGGCCGCCGAAGGGTTGGGTGTCGGTATGAGAGCCACTGGCTGCAGGGGCTGTGCTCGCATCGCGTCCTGGGCGGCGGATGAACATATTGCCGATATCATCGACTTCGACGCTGAAGCCCCGCGCGATCGCCCAGTCTGCAAGTTGGCGATGGGCCCGGATGTCGAGGTCGTCCAAAGCGAGGCGGTGTACTCCGCCGCCTTCGGTTGCGCCAGTGCGGGCGAGTTCCATGTGGCGTTGCCAAACGCGATCGGCGTTGATTCGGGGGTAGTCCATCACCACTCAACTCTCTTTTTTGGGCCCGTGCGTGATCGCTAAAGGTGGCCAGCGCATGAAGCGATCTGCAGGCAGGCGGCAAACCGGGCAAGAGACGTTTGCCGCCTGCCGGCGCTCGTCAGAGCATTTGACCACCATCGACAGCGACCGTCTGCCCCGTCACCCAAGATGCGGCATCAGATGCAAGATAGACGGCGAGATTGGCAACTTCGTCGGGGCGGCCATAGCGGCCGGAGGGGATGGATGCTTCGACGGCCTGGTAGAGTTTCGGGTTGTTCTGGCGCGCGTTGTCCCACGTCCCGCCCTCGAAATATATCGATCCAGGCGCGATGCAGTTCACGCGGATGTGTTTAGGTGCGAGTTCGAGGGCCTGGGTCTGGGTGTACTGGACAAGCGCGGCCTTGATTGCGCCGTAAGGGGGAGTGCGGGTCGATGAACGCAGGCCGGCGATCGAAGAGACGTGGATGATTGCTCCGGCGCCGGACGTTTCCATGTGCGGAACGGCCGACCAACAACCTCGCACGCTTGCCATGAGATCGACGTCAAAGCTCGAGCGCCAGCCATCTTCATCGTTGCTGCGTCCAAAGGCGCTTGCGTTGTTCACGAGAATGTCGAGGCCACCCATATCGCTGGATGCGTTGTCGATGAACCCGGCCAGGGCGGCTGCATCCGATACGTCACACGGCATGGCAATAACCTTACCCGCGCCCGTTGCCGACGCGGCGTGCAATCGACTGGCCGCAGACTGCAGAACGTTTTCATCACGGGCGCAGATTGCGACGTTAGCACCTTCCTGAACGAGGGTCTCGGCAATCGAGAGGCCGATACCGCGGCTGCCGCCGGTTACGATGGCGCATTTTCCGTCAAGTCCGAGATCCATTCCCAGTTCCCACTTTTCAGCTTGATGTTTAGAAGGCGCCGAACTCTTGCCGGCGTGAAGGTAATCGTAGCGCATTGGACATTATGATGCGAGCTCGTGCCGCCGCTAATGAACAAAGTTTAGGGGGGCCGCAATGGTTATTCCATGCGTGCTACAGGGCAGATAATCACTTGTTCGGTTTGAGAGAGGTAGTTTTTTTGGGTTATCCGGGAACGGGCATCGATTGTGGACGTTTCATACGGTGTGAGCAGCGGGGCATGACGAAGCCTTGATAAGTGCGCCTAATGAATGTGCCGACACATCGGTTTCAGAGTGCTCGCCCGCGCGCCACCCAAAAGGAGTTGATCATGAAAAAGTTTCTCATTCCGGGCGTTATGGCCGCCGCCCTTACCGGTGCGAGCACAGCGGCTATCGCCCAGTCGACGACGACGACAACGCCAGATCAGACGCAGCCTTCACAAACGGAAACGATGAAGGACACGACGTCGGGCATGAGCGGGTCTTCGTCGGGGACGGTTACGACAACCAACGAGCCGGATTCGTCGGGCATGACGACGACTACGACAACCGGCACCACATCCGGTGAATCCGGTTCAATGACAAACGAGCCTGCAGAATCCGGAACACAGGCAACTGACAGCAATGCTCCGGCTTCGGGGACGACCGCTTCAGCGCCAGATACCGGTGGCGCCAAGGTGATGACGCAGGCCGATGGCCAACAATGGGTGGGCAAGCGCATCCATTCGGTTGACGGCGCTGACATCGGTGAAGTCGCGGCAATGAAAGCCGGCCCTAACGGCAACATCCAGTACTTCCACGCGGATATCGGCGGATTCCTCGGATTCGGGGAAACAAGCGTTCAGGTTACGCCCGATCAGCTCGAAATGCGTGAAGATAAGCTCTATCTGAGTATGACGAAGGAAGAAGCCAAACAACTCCCGCCTGTAGAAAATACGGCTGACGAGAAAAGCTAACCAAGACAATTCGTCTCGAATGAATATTGGGCGGTCCCTTGTGGGCCGCCTTTTTTCGTTTGTTTTTGAGCTTTCCGGGCCTGGGTATGCGCTGTGGATTACAGTTTCAAATCCGTCTCCTGCGGCCCAAAGGCTCAGCCTTTGAGTTTGACATGTCCCAACTCAGCGATGATATGCTGACTTAATCGTCGAATGACGAGACAGCCGACAGGTGGTTTGGGGCCCCTGATCGATCGAACGCCAACGGTCGCCACCGTTTCGGGAGGGGGCACCATGCAGCGACAGTTTTGGACGCGCTTTGCGCGGCCGGTTTTCTTTGGTCTTACTGCAGCTGCGGTTGCGGGGATGACGCTTATCCAGTCCGGGCGACGTAGCGACGTCCGTGCGAATGAGGCTGTGGGCATGGAGGCCAA
Source organism: uncultured Hyphomicrobiaceae bacterium (assembly GCA_964632265.1). Classification (GTDB taxonomy): domain Bacteria; phylum Pseudomonadota; class Alphaproteobacteria; order Rhizobiales; family Hyphomicrobiaceae; genus CAJQQK01. The sequence goes on from CAZWCL010000175.1 coordinate 2,964, forward strand.
CAACGCCCAGCCTTCGCGGCCAGGTTATCAGTCGTCGAGACCGGCGGCGCGGCGGCCGAGCTTTCGTCTTCTGGCGCTTGACGGGCGGCTGGTGAAATGGGGCGTACCGAAGCTCGGTATCGGCGCAAGTGTCACCTACGCGCTGGCGACGGGGCGCATACGCAGCAATGCAGCGCGCAATTGCCGGGACATCGGACCGTTCGAACTGATCGCTTCGACAGCTGGCCAATCTGCCGAATCAGTCGACGAAGCACTGAATGATGCGTTCAAAGCCTGGGAAGCGGTCGCGGATATAAAGTTCGTGCGGGTCGAGGAGGCGGCGATGGCGCAAATCGTCATCGGCACACAGATGAGACCGCGAGGTCGCGCCTTCGCCAACGTTGCACCACGTCCAAGAGGGCTCGCACCGAGCGACCGCCGCTGGATCATGAAGGGCATGGCGGATGGTGACCGTACGCTTCGTGCTGATGAAGGGGCAGGAAGACGCCGTCCGGTCGCGGAGATCGATAAGGCGCTGATCTGTCTCAATCCAAGTCAGGAGTGGAAGATCGGCTTCGATGGAGATCTGGATGTCTACGATCTTCGGCACACCTTCACGCATGAGATTGGTCATGCGATCGGGCTCGATCATCCCGGTGTCCGGCAACAGCTCATGGATTTTCGCTACAACGAAACGTTCAAAGGGCTGCAGATAGGCGACATCGAGGGCATTCGGCGCCTCTACGGCTCGCCCGAGCGCTGATGGTCAGCGCGTTATCGGCTGGGGTGGCGCAGATTCTGTTACCCATGTGCCCGGAATGGACCGGGGGAAGATGGCGATCCCGGCAGGATTCGAACCTGCGACCGACCGCTTAGAAGGCGGTTGCTCTATCCGACTGAGCTACGGGACCGATACTGGAGTGCTTTCGACCATGATAGCGGTACTCCGCCGCTATAAAGGGGCCGTTCGCTGCTTTTTGGTTAGTGGGTCCAGGCGGCGCGGCGGCCGAACTTGAAGTTGTCCGCGTAAGATTTGCGGCGAACCTTACGCGGGCTTTCTTCACTGACCATGAACGCAATGCCGTGTCGCGTCGCATACGTCATGGCGTCTTCCTTGTTCTCAAAGGTAAGCTGCACCTGGGAGCGCGTATCTGCCGAAGATGTCCAGCCCATCAACGGGTCGATTTCACGCGCGGAGGCCGGTTCAAATTCGAGAACCCATTCCTTGGTGTTGCCCTTGCCGGACTGCATCGCAGACCTCGAGGGCCTGAAAATGCGCGCTGTCATGATATCGCCTCGCCTCGGAAGTTATCAGTTTGCTTCTATTTAGCAGACGCATCGCTGAGTTCGAAGCCCAAAAAGCAATGAGGATCAATCACCGTTTGGAACGGCGGTGGCGGTTTCGCCGGAATGGCCGGGCAGATGTGGCCGCGTGCCGTGCAGGCTCTCGCGCTTCAGGCCGAAACCCGGCATTTTCGCACAGTTGAAGCCTGCAGCCGCGAGAGCGCGGCGCACCGCGCCGGCTACGGTATAGGTGGCGAATGTACCGCCGGACACGGTTTTCTCGAACACGGCGCGGAGGAGATCCGGCTCCCACAGTTCCGGGTTCTTGGCCGGACTGAAACCATCCAGATACCAGGCGTCGGCCTTCCCTGACCAGCGCGGTAGGGTCAGACGTGCGTCGCCGAGGATGATTTCGATGCTGACATCTGCCAGCGCTATTTCATGGTGAGCCGTTTCCTGGCATGGGGGCCAGGTCTGAAGAAACTGGCTTACGAGAGGGTCGAGGTCGGGCCACTGTGACAGCGCCCTTTCGATATCGCTTCCGGACATTGGAAAGAGCTCAAATGACACAAAACGCAACTTCCGGCATGCTCCGGGTGCGCGCTGCCATTCGGCGACCGTCTCGAAACAATTAAGGCCCGAGCCGAAACCGAGTTCAGCAATGGTGAAGCTTTGCGAGTTCTGCCAGCGTTCGGGCAGGTTGTTGCCGGCGAGGAAGACGTGGGCCGTTTCGCCACGGCCATCCTCCTTGGCGAAATACGGATCGTCAAAGGTGGTCGATCGCGGCGTGCGGCCGTCTTCTTGCCAGCTTATGCGGGCGGCGCGATGCATGTCGTGTTTGATGGGGGCTGGCATATTGGCGGCCGGAGGAGGTTTAGGGTGAAGACCTGCGATGTACTCGTCGTCGGTGGTGGTGTGCAAGGGCTGTGGATCGCACGGGTGGCTCAGCAGGCAGGGCTTGACGTGATATTGGTCGAAGCTGAGCAGATTGGCGCGGGGGCGAGCGGCGGGGTGCTCGGGGCGCTCATGCCGCATATGCCGGATGGCTGGAACGCCAAGAAGCAATTCCAGTTCGAGGCACTCGTGGAACTCGAGGCATGCGTGGCAGCGCTGGTTGCGGAAACCGGGGTGGATGCTGGCTATGAGCGGTCTGGGCGGATCATGCCGATCCGGAAGGCGGGGTTTCGCGATCAGGTCGTCCGGCGGCGGGTGGCGAGCCTCGAGCATTGGCAGAGACCGAGCGCACAGGACGTAGCGTTACAGGCGCGGGGTGCCGGATACGAAATCGATATTCTGGCGCCGGATGCCATGCCGGAATGGGTCAGTCCGGAGGAGGCGCCGTTCGGACTGCTGTGGGATACGCTGGCTGCGCGGATACAACCGGCTCTGTATCTAAAGGCGTTGCGTGCGTCTCTTCATCCGGTCAGCGAGGTTCTGGAGGGCACGTCGTTTGCCAGCTACGATCCGGCGCGTGGCTTGGCGACCATGACGGATGGTCAGCGGATCGTTGCGAAGCAGCTCGTTCTTGCAGCCGGCTATCAGACGTTCGCCATGTTTCGGCAGACAGGCTTGGGCATGGTGAACGGCGTGCTCGGCGCCGGGGTCAAGGGACAGGCAGCGGTGCTGGGGGCAGCTCTGCCGGCGGCGCGGCCGGTGCTCTATGATGACGGCATGTATGTTGTTGCTCATACGCGCGGGGCGGCGGCTGTCGGCAGCACGACGGAGGCGGACTGGGTGGATGCCAAGTCGACTGACGAGCGGATCATGCGACGGGTCGAGCAGGCGCGGCGCCTGTCGCCGGCTCTGCGTGATGCGCCGGTTATCGGGACCTGGGCCGGTATACGGCCGAAAGCGGTGGGACGTGATCCGCTGATTGGACGGCCTGATCCGGATGTGCCGGTGTGGGTTGCGACCGGTGGGTTCAAGATCACGTTCGGCATTGCACACAAGGTGGCGCAACGGCTCGTGCCGGCGCTTATCGGTGAGCGGCAAGAGTTCGGCGTTGACGGGCTGCCGGCGTCTTTTTCGTTCGCCTCTCACACGGCCGCCCACACGTCCGCCCACACGTCGGTCCACGGGGCCGCCCGGGGCCGCCGCGGAACAGTCTGACGTCGGATCATGACTATCCGGTAGACGTTTGCAGCGCGGGGCCGGTTGTGGCACCGCTTTGGGAAAGCGCAGTTGAAGATTGGTGAAGAGGTTTCTGACCGATGGCGGTTATCGAGAAGGATCAACGCGAAGTAAGCGGCGCACCGGCGGCTGTCTATGATGCGGTTATTGTCGGGGCAGGTTTCGCCGGGATGTACATGTTGCATCGGCTGCGCCAGCTCGGTCTGAGCGCCCGCGTCCTGGACCGGGCCAGCGATGTGGGCGGCACATGGTACTGGAACCGCTATCCGGGCGCGCGCTGCGACGTCGAGAGTATGCAGTATTCGTATTCGTTCTCGCCGGAATTGCAGCAGGAGTGGAGCTGGAGTGAAAAATTTTCCGCGCAGCCGGAAATTCTCGGATACGCGGGGCATGTGGCCGACCGCTTCGACCTGCGCCGGGACATGGAATTTGAGACGACCGTGGTCTCGGCGCATTTCGACGAGGATAACAAACGCTGGGATGTGACGACGGACGACGGAGGGTTGATCCGAGCGCGCTATTGTATCATGGCGACAGGCTGTTTGTCGTCGGCGCGAATACCCGATTTTCCGGGACTAAGCGCCTACAAGGGCGAGACCTACCACACCGGGCACTGGCCGCACCATGCGGTCGATTTCACAGGCAAGCGGGTCGGCGTGATTGGCACCGGCTCGTCGGCGATACAGGCCGTCCCGGTGATCGCGGAACAGGCGGCGCATGTCACGGTTTTCCAGCGCACGCCGAATTATTCTATCCCGTCGCGAAACGGGCCGATGACGGACGACTATGAACGGTCGTGGAAGGACGGTTACGAACATCACCGGGCGGCAGCGCGGGAGACGCGCAACGGTATTCTTGCCAATCTTGATGAGCGCTCGGCGATGGAAGTTGCTGAAGACGAGCGGCGCGTGCAGTACGAGC
>CAZWCL010000176.1:0-7238 GCA_964632265.1 uncultured Hyphomicrobiaceae bacterium
GCGGCGCCGGCCAGGCCACGGAAGATATTACCACCGCCAACGACGACGGCGATCTGGCAGCCGGCTTCGACGGCTTCGGCGACGTCGGCCGCGAGGCGTTCGGTCACAGATGTGTCAATACCGTAACCCACGTCACCCATCAGCGCCTCGCCTGACAGTTTCAAAAGCAAACGCTTGTATTTCAAGCCGGCTGCGGGATCGGTCATCGTGATCGCCTTTCGGGAAAGAGCGTTGGCTGCTCTCGCATGTAAGACATTGCGGCCCGTCCCTGTGGTGCACCTGTCCGGGCGTGGCGGCGGTACGGCGTGCAAAAAAGCCGGCTGAGGGTTCAACCGGCTTTTCGCTTGGAAGTCATAGGTTCATGGGTAACTAGGGTCCACTGTCAATTTGTGCCGGCGGCAGCTGCGACCTCGGCGGCAAAATCATCTTCCTGCTTCTCTACGCCTTCGCCGAGGGCATAACGCACGAACTTGGTGACCTTCACAGGTTTACCCAGTTCCTTGGAGAAATCGTCGATTGCCTGCTGAACCGTGGCCTTGCCGTCAACCACGAAGGTTTGCTGCGGCAGAAGAACCTGCTGGAAGTACTCTTTACGCAGGCGGCCTTCGACCATTTTTGCAACAATCTCGGGTGGTTTTCCCGAAGCCTGTGCCTGTTCGGTGTAAATCGCGCGTTCTTTATCGATAGTTTCTGCGTCGAGTTCGTCCTCGGTAAGCGCGAGGGGGGCCGCGGCTGCAATGTGCATGGCGAGTTGACGGCCGAAGTCCATCAAACGGGCCGTATCGCCAGCGCTTTCAATGGCGACCAGGACTCCGATTTTTCCGAGTCCGTCTGCGACTTTGTTGTGGACGTAGTCCGCCACGACGCCTTCACCAACTTCCACGTAGTCGGCCCGGCGCAGCGTCATGTTCTCACCGATGGTCGCGATAGCTTCGGTGACATAATCCTTGACGCTACCGGGCTTGCCTGGATAATCGGCGGCCAACAGTTTTTCTGTATCGCCACCGACCTCGGGGGCCAGCGAAGTGATGGTGCGAACCATCTCCTGGAACTGATCGTTGCGGGCCACGAAGTCCGTTTCGGCATTGACTTCGACGGCGGCGCCCGCAGTCCCCGATGCGGTGACGCCAACGAGGCCTTCGGCTGCGACACGATCAGACTTTTTCGCGGCTTTGGAAAGCCCTTTGGCACGCAACCAGTCGACCGCGGCATCAATGTCGCCATCACTTTCGCTCAGGGCCTGTTTGCAGTCCATCATGCCTACGCCAGTCTTTTCGCGCAGGTCTTTCACCATACTGGCGGTGATCGTCGCCATGTTTTTCCATCTCCGATTTGAATGCGCTCATGAAACGGCACTGCACCCGGGGTTCAGGGCAGTGCCGGTTACCGACTCTTGGCCGCTATATCGGCGGCTAGGAGCCGTTGATCAAGCCGCGTTCGCTGCAACCTGTTTCTTGGCGCTGTCAACCCAGCCGGCCGCGGTGATTTCCGAGGCGTCCATCTTGAGGTCGTCGGCGAGCAACGCAATGTTTGCCTCGTCAAGATCAGCGATCTGCCAAAAATGATAGACGCCGAGACCGTTCAGCAGCTGTTCGATGCGGGCATCGATACCGGCAATCAGCGTGAGATCATCGGCCTCGCCGCGCGGGGCTTCGATGCCCTGGAATTTCGGGCCGCCAGGCTGGGCAGCGGGGTCGCCGGCGTCCGGAAGCTGCTCGAGTTCAGGTGCCTCGGCGGCACCGATGTCGACACCGGCATCCGTTTGACCCTGTGCGATGCCATCAATGGCGGCGCGGGCGATGAGATCGCAATACAAAGTAATCGCGCGACCCGCGTCGTCGTTGCCCGGGATCGGATAATCGATGCCATCGGGATCGCAGTTGGTGTCGATGATCGCGACGATCGGAATGCCTAGTTTCTTGGCTTCTGCGATCGCGATCGATTCCTTGTTTGTATCGATGACGAACAGCAGGTCGGGTGTGCCGCCCATATCCTTGATGCCGCCGAGGGACTGGTTGAGCTTGTCGCGCTCGCGCGTCAGGTTGAGCAGCTCTTTCTTGGTCCGGCCGGTGCCGTCGCCGGAAAGAATCTCGTCGAGCTGACGCAGGCGGCGGATGGAAAGCGAGATTGTCTTCCAGTTCGTCAGCGTGCCGCCGAGCCAACGGTGGTTCATGTAATATTGGGCCGAACGAGACGCTGCATCCGCAATCGCCTCTGACGCCTGGCGCTTGGTGCCAACAAAAAGAACCCGGCCGCCTTTTGCGACCGTTTCAGATACCTTCACCAGCGCCTGATGCAGCAATGGCACGGTCTGGGTCAGGTCAACAATGTGAATGTTATTGCGGGTTCCGAAGATGTAGCTCGACATCTTGGGATTCCAACGGTGGGCCTGGTGGCCGAAGTGCACGCCAGCTTCGAGAAGCTGACGCATAGTGAATGCGGGCAGCATGGAGCGTCCTTTTCCGGTTAATCCGCCGCAGACCGGAGAAGACTGACGTACGACAATGGATGGTTCCACCGCTCGCCGAGCCCACCGGAGCGCTTGGACGGGGCTTTTGATCCGCCAAGCGCAGGTCTGCGTGAGAGATGAATGGTCCATATAACAGCGCCACTCTCACTTCAAGCCTAAACTCGACGTTTCCCGGTAATCGAACCATTTTAACGGCGCATGGAGGTATTGGACATGAAAACGCCGCCCGGCAGAGCGGGCGGCGGGGCAGTCAACAGTCTGATCGACAGCTAGCAACGGTTATCGAAGCGCCAGCAAGCGCGGTCGTTACCGCGGCGGCAGTGACGGCGCCAGCGTCGGCAGCGGCGCGAGTAGCGGTCATCTGCGCGAGAAGCCTGGCCAGCGAGAATGGCCGCGCCGAGGATTGCAGCGCCAATCGCGACACCCTTGCCGATATTGCGGCCACGGCGCCGGCCACGGCCAGAACCGCCGCGCCGGCCGCGCCCACGCGCGCCCGGACGTCCGCGACGACCGCGATTGGCTCCGCCACGACGGCGGTTTCTTTGTGCAACGATGACTGACTTGGTGGCGACGCTAGCTGCCGGCGCGGGCATGATGCCGGCTTGACTCGAAACGACGCCCTGCGACGGCGTGGTCGCATGGGTCGGTGCCTTCGCAGCCGAGGCCGCAAAGCCCGAAAACAGTACGGTGAGGCACAGCCCCGCCGCTAAAAAGATGTTTTTCATGGGAGTATCCGCCTGTAATACCGGCGACCTTTTCATCTAATCTCGGATCCGGCGGGTACTTTTCAGTGCCTTGCGCGAGCGCGCCGTCACATCACACTTGACTATCTTAGCAACAATCACTCCATTTGCCCACGACCGAAGCTCACCAGCGCCGTGTTGGCGGTGGACTGTGGTTAAGCAGCCATCTCATTTATGGTTAAAACACCGTCAATCGTTGAAAGGACGCCGCGGGCCGGGGGGCTGGTGTCGTAGCGTCCAGGCAGTGCAACATCGTATTGGCAGCCGAGGTCAGGTCGATCGATAACGACACGGATCTCGTCGCGGCCGGGCTTCAGCCCGCCGCGCAGCGCGTCCAACAACGCAGCAGCACCGCCGTTCGCGAGGCGATGGCCATCGAGGGTGATACGCAGTGGGCAGCGGACCGTTCCGGCCACCTGATCCAGGCTTTCGATACCTTGGACGCGCATGCGCACGCTATCGCCCTCAACCTCTGCCTCGACACCGACGACGACGGGCGTGCCGGCCTCGAGCAATGGACGGTTCGCGGTTAACGTATCCGAGAAAATCACGGCTTCGAACTGGCCGGTGGTGTCGGAGAACATCGCAAAGGCGAACGGGTTTCCTTTAGCGGATTTGCGTTCGCGCGCCGAGACGACGATCGCCGCCACGCGCCCCCCGAGCCTGCCCTGCTCAACACCTTCCATAAAGGTTGCATAGGTCTGCACACCTAAGCTCTCGAGAACGCTTTGGTATGCGTCGAGCGGGTGTCCGGAGAGGTAGAAGCCGATAGCATCGAATTCCTTTTCCAACCGTTCTGTCGGCGTCCATGCCTTTGCGGGACGGATATCGAGGCTGGCCGGTGCTTCGCCGCCGGCGCCGCCAAAAAGATCCTGGATACCGTTCGCCGCGTTCGAGCTCATCCGGTTTGAAAGTGCCAGGATCTGCTCAGTGTTGCCGTGGACGATCGCGCGGTTGCACTCGAGCGCATCGAAGGTGCCGGCGGCTGCCAGCGTTTCAAGATTGCGCTTGTTGAGCGTGCGGGACGGCAGACGCCGGGCGAAATCCGACAGGTCCGCAAAGTGGCCACCGTCGCGTCGTCCGGCCAGGACGGTTTCGACGGCGGTGCGGCCGATGTTTTTAAGGGAGGCCAGCGCATAACGGATGACGCCGCGCTCAGCACCACCAACCGGCGGTTCGGACAAGAATTCAGCGTCAGAGGCATTGATACACGGCGGCTTGACATCGATGCCGCTTTGGCGGGCCTCGGCAGCGAACACAGCGAGTTTGTCGGTATTCGCCATATCTAGCGTCATCGAGGCGGCGAGGAACTCTTCGCGGTAATTCGCCTTCAGATAGGCCGTGTGATAGCTCACCAGCGCATACGCGGCGGCGTGAGATTTGTTGAAGCCGTAGCCAGCGAACTTGTCGACGTGCTCGAAGATAAAAGCGGCGTCCTTTTCCTTGACCCCTTTTTCCACGGCCCGGCGCACGAATTCGGCCTGCTGCTGGGCCATTGCAGCCTTATCTTTCTTACCCATCGCGCGCCGCAGGACGTCTGCTTCGCCGAGCGAATAGCCTCCCATCACCTGGGCAATCTGCATCACTTGCTCCTGGTAGATGATGACGCCGTAGGTTTCGCCGAGGATGTCCTCGAGCGTCGGGTGGAAGCAATCGACTTCTTCACGCCCCCACTTACGCGCAATGTAGGTTGGGATGTTGTCCATCGGCCCGGGCCGGTAGAGTGAGACCATGGCGATGATGTCTTCGAAGCGGTCCGGCTTGAGTTGCTTCAGCGCTTCGCGCATGCCGGTCGATTCCAGCTGGAACACGCCAACCGTATCGGCGCTGGCCAGAAGCTCGTAGCTTGCCGCGTCGTCGAGCGGGACGGCGGCGAGATCCAGATCCAGGCCTCGGCCGCGCTTGATCAGTTCCAGGGCTTTCTGCAGAACGGTTAGCGTCTTCAGGCCGAGGAAGTCGAATTTTACGAGCCCCGCGGCCTCGACCAGCTTCCAGTTGAACTGGGTTATTGGAAAAGAAGACCTGGGATCGCGATAGAGTGGCACAAGTTCGTCGAGCGGACGGTCACCGATCACCATGCCGGCGGCGTGAGTGGAGGCGTGCCGATAGAGACCTTCGAGCCGTTGAGCGATCTCGAGAAGCTTGGCGACCATCGGGTCTTCGTCTGCTTCTTCGAGGAGGCGCGGTTCCTCATCCATGGCTTCGGGCAATGTCACCGGATTGGCCGGATTGTTGGGCACCAGCTTGCACAGCCGATCGACCTGGCCATAAGGCATTTGCAGGACGCGGCCGACATCGCGGAGCACGGCACGCGCCTGAAGCTTTCCGTGCGTGATGATTTGGGCGACGCGGTCCTCACCATATTTGCGCTGGACGTAGCGAATAACTTCCTCGCGGCGGTCCTGGCAGAAATCGATGTCGAAGTCCGGCATCGAGATGCGTTCGGGATTGAGGAACCGCTCGAAAAGCAGGCCGAACCGCAGGGGATCGAGATCGGTAATGGTCAGTGAATAGGCGACCAGCGAGCCGGCCCCGGAGCCGCGTCCGGGACCGACGGGAATGCCTTCTGCCTTGGCCCACTTGATAAAGTCGGCCACGATGAGGAAGTAGCCGGGAAACTTCATGCGGTTGATGATGCCGAGCTCGAATTCGAGGCGCGCCTCGTAGTCGGCGACCTGGTAGTCCGTGGCGGGGCCGTGGGCGGCGAGGCGCGCGGCCAAGCCCTGGCGGGCCTGACGGGCAAGTTCGTCGGCCTCGGCCCGGAGCTGGTCTTCTTCGCTCGCATCATCATTGGCAGCGACGAAGCGCGGCAGGATCGGGGCCTTGCCGAGGGGGCGCATGTGGCAGCGCCGGGCGATCTCGACGGTATTTTCGAGGGCTTCGGGAAGGTCGGCGAACAGAGCGTGCATGTCGACGGCAGATTTCAGGCCGTGATCGGGGGTGAGTTGTTTGCGGTCGTCCTGGATGACGTAATTGCCGCCAGCGATGCACATCAGGGCGTCGTGGGCTTCATAGTCTTCGGGCGTCGCGAAGTGACTGTCGTTCGTTGCCACGATCGGCACGCCGTTGCCGTAGGCAAGATCAATGAGGGCCGCTTCCGTATCGCGCTCTTCGGGCATGCGATGGCGCTGGAGTTCGACATAGAGACGGTCGCCGAATGTCTGGCGCAACTTATCGAGGCGGGCGGCAGCGATTTCCGGGCGGTCATCGAGAAGGGCGCGCGTCAGTGGGCCGTCGTGGCCGCCTGTAAGTGCGATCAGCCCTTCAGGACGCTGTGTGAGGCGTGCAATGTCGACGTGTGCTGGCTCGGTTTCGGCTGGATCGAAAAAGGCCTGGCTCGCGAGCTTCATAAGGTTGGCGTAACCGGTCTCGTTCATCGCGAGCAATGCGATATCGCCCGATGGGACCTTCGGTTTTTGAACGGCGCGAGCCTGCAGCGTGTGATCGTCGCCATCGCCAAAATCGACGCTGAGCGTGATGCCGGCAAGAGGTTGGACACCGGCGGCTGACAGCTTGTTCGAGAATTCGAGGATGCCGAACAGGTTGTTTTGGTCGGTGAGCGCAATCGCCGGGAAGCGGTTGGCGACGGCCAACTTTTCGAGCTTGGCAATCGGCAACGCGCCCTGCAACAGCGAATACGACGAACGTACACGCAAATGAATGAAGGGCTTTTCGGCGATCGTTTCAGGCATTAGGTTTCTCAGTCGTCGCGGCCGTTCGAATTCGACCTTCATTATCCGACTCGCAACGGCGTGTGCCACGAACACCGTTATCCTATCACCAACCTGGCCGTCTTCACCGGCTCCGGATCAGTTTTTTCGTTAGGTTATCCCCGGTGTCTTTCATAGTCACAGCTTGTGTACCCGCGCACTAAGGTGGTCTCGAGAGGCACTTTGGATGCGGCGGCGGTGGGAAGCCGCGACGCGAAGCTTGGGCTTGGACCTCGGGACAAGTCGCCGCCGCCTTCACCGCGATCTAGACGGCGCCCGGCCGCAACTCCTGTAGCCGACCGTCTGCGAGGCGCA
>CAZWCL010000177.1:0-7212 GCA_964632265.1 uncultured Hyphomicrobiaceae bacterium
GTCCGTCCCAGCCCATAGGCGGTGACGCGGCATCCTGCCAACCGAGACTTGAAATCCATCACACCGATGCGCCAGCCGAACTCATAAAGGCCCGTTGGTTTCGGCGTGATCTACCCACCAGAGAGATGAACCATGGCCACCACTTACCGAACAAACGAAGACCCCTACGAGCGCGACGCCCGCCACGGACGCCGCACAGCACATCTTGATGACGACCGCGGCGTCCCGGCGGGGTTGCTGTCTCGCATATCGTGGGGCGCGGTTTTCGCCGGTGCTGTTACAGTAGTCGCTTCCGTTGCATTGCTGTCGATGCTTGGTCTCGCGATCGGTTTCGGGACGATCGATCCTGCAACTGACGAACAGCCGTTGAGCGGCATCACCACCGGCACGATCTTCTGGGTGAGCCTCACCGGGCTCCTGGCAATGCTCGCCGGTGGTTTTGTTGCCGGACGCCTCGCCGGTTTACCCAAGACGATGACCGGCGCGCTGCATGGCGTGGTCGTGTGGGGGCTCTCGAGCCTTGCCATTATGTATTTCGCGGGCAATCAGGCCAGTTATCTGATGACCGGCGCCTATGGTCTTGCCGCGCAGACGGCCCAGGCTGTCGGCACGGCTGCTAGCGGGGCTGCGACCCTCAGCGGCAATGCCGTGAGTGCCGCTTATCAAGCGGCCCCCGATCAATTACCGGCGTCGGTTCGCAACGCAATGGAGCGGCGCGACCTGACTATTAGAGATGCGCGCCAAGAGCTCGTGCAGATGCTGAATACTGCAGGCATTACCCAGCAGGACGCCCAGCAGGCCGCGCAGGCGACGCAAACTCTTGCCAGCGAGGTGATCAACTCGCCGTCGGATGCCGGACAGGACTTCCAGCAGTATGCCGACAAACTGCTTGGTGGACCGAACGCGGTGATCTCTGATCAGGAGCGGCAGAATGCGATCCAGGTTCTGCAGCAGCGCACCGGAATCTCGCGTGAGGAGGCTATGCGACAGCTAAACACGCTGGAAAACCAGGTGGCGGAGTCGAGCCAGGCGCTTACCCAGGCAGCCAATCAGGCCCAGGAGTATGCCCTCCAGACAGCTGAAGCTACGATGGAAACACTTAGCCAGGCGACATTCGCCGCATTCATTGCATCGCTGCTCGGTCTGGCGGCGGCCGTGTTCGGGGCCTCGATCGGCGCGCCATCCCATGCCCGCATGATCGGTGAGGACGACGACGACTACTGATCTCGCCTAGCAGGCTGTTGAAAAACTCAGTGAGGTCGCGACGCGAGACGAAATTGGCCGCTCACAAAGCGCGTCCGTCGCAAACGAACAGAAAGTTCCCATTTCGGGGCTTTCTGGCGTTGCGCCATCTGGGTTCGATCATGCCGCGCGGGAGGGGACCATGAGCATCGCTTGCCCCTCGAGTACGACCTTGTCAGTGTCGTTGCGGCAGACGCAGTCGAAACGGACCCGACTTTTTTCCGGCAAAAGCCCGACAATCGTCACGGTGGTCCGGATGCGGTCGTTAATCCATACAGGTCGGCGAAAGTTCAGCGTCTGTGTGACGTAGATCGCTCCCGGTCCCGGAAGCTCCATACCGAAAGCTGCGGAAATATAACTGGCGGTTAGCATACCGTGACAGATGCGTTGTTTGAACGGAGTTGCGGCTGCGTATTGAGCATCGATGTGCACCGGGTTGCGGTCGCCGGAAATTTCAGCGAAGCCGACGATATCCGCCTCCGTCACGGTATTTTCCAGCGTAGCGCTCATCCCGAGCTGCAAGTCTTCGAACGAAAGCCCCGGCGCGTGATCGCGCGAAACTGCTTCAATCCGAGCGGCCATATATCCCTCCCCGTACGCGTGCTCCGCCAAACCCGGTTGGTTTGGATCGATTGCTGCAGCGCACGCAATTCCATATTGCGCCGCATCTTTAGCAGGAAACAATCGCCAGACAAGGAACCATTGCCAGACAAAACGAGGCGGATGGCCGGCGGTGAGGCGGGTAATTTCGACGGCATGGCAGAGGCAGGCACTTTTACTTGCGCGCTACCCCGCCTGACGCTATGTAGGGACTATCCCTTTATTCCGTCGAAGAATTCGCCGACGCACGCTGATCCCCGGCGTTGCGCGCGCAGGAGCCCCCTTATGAGTACGCCACAGCAGCCCCTTATGCCAAAAGCGACCGCCGTCTGGCTGGTCGACAACACGTCCCTGTCGTTCGAACAAATCGCAGAGTTCTGCGGTCTGCACCTGCTCGAAGTCAAAGGCATCGCTGATGGCGATGTTGCGCAAGGCGTTCGCGGCAAGAACCCGATCACGGCTGGCGAACTTGGGCGCGATGAAATTTCAAGGGCGGAGAAGGATTCCGATTACCGCCTCAAGCTTCTAAAATCCAAAGTTAAAATACCCGAAATCAAAACCAAGAAGCGGCCACGCTACACGCCTGTTTCGCGGCGGCAGGACCGGCCGAACGCGGTGCTCTGGTTGCTGCGCAATCATGGCGAACTGAAAGATAGCCAGATCATGCGGCTCGTTGGCACGACAAAGCCGACCATCAACCAGATCCGCGACCGCACGCACTGGAATTCGCAAAATCTGCAACCGCAGGATCCCGTCACGCTCGGGCTTTGTTCGCAGCTCGATCTCGATGGCGAGGTCGACAAAGCCATCAAGCGCGTCGAAAAGGAGCGCAAAGCGGCCGGGCTGCCACCGCTTGAGAAGAGCGAAACACTGGTCCCGACAGCGGAGACCACCGGCTACGAAGCGCCGGGTGCCGCGCGCCCTGAGCCGGATGCTGCCCCGACGGCTGAAAACGTCTTTGGCCAGGCGTCGTCCTCGCCGCAAGCCGATGAGGCCGCTGAAACAGCCCGGTCCGAAGCCGATGAGGCCGCCCGGGTGTTTGCCAAGCTTCAGGACATGAAAACGCCCGAGACAGTGCCTGAGACGGAAGCCGAAACGCCTGCCGACCTCATCACCGGACCGCCCGACGAGACGCCTGCCGAGGCGCGTTCCGGCAGCACCGCTCCCGACGGCGGCGACATGGATGCTGCGCTCGAGGATGAGAGCGCCGCTCCGGAAGACGCCGCTCCGGCGACACCGCCCGAAGCGCCCGCCGCATCGGCGACACCGACGAACGAGGAGCATCTGGAAGCCGTTGGACGCTACGTGCCCGATTTCAACGAAGCAGCCGCGCGCGGCATCATCCGGCATCTTGGCATCGCACTGCGGAGCAGAGATGCCTCGCTGGTCGCCTGCTCATCCAAAGACGAACTGGCCCGCGTTCGCGAAAGCTGGTGCAAGAAAAAACTCGCGCTTTCTGAAACCGATGAAGAGATCGATCAGATGATTGCCGAGACCTGCGAGAAGATGGCGGGTGACCGACAGAAAAACCGCGTCGCCTTCTATTATATGCTCGCAGACAGGACCGGCAAACTGGCCGAACTCGAATAAGACCGGGCCGATAGGGCGGCTGCGAGCGCCGCTACCGATTCACACATTTAACGCAACAACTCGGGGTCACGCGACAACTCGGTCTCACGCGACGACCTGGGGCCGCCGGCCGTGGTCCGGCGCGCCGGTGTCGGCGCCGCCGGCCTCTGGCTGGGTTTGCCGCCAGGCGACACCGGCCGGGCGCAGCTTTGTACGATCCAGCTTGGCGAGACGGTCACACCCCATCAGGATCATGTCGCGCTCGATCTCGTCGCGCAGGCGGCCGAGATATCTTTCAAGCCCTGGCTGGCCACCCGCGGCCAACGGATAAAGGTAACCGCGCCCGATCGAGCAGGCATCGGCCCCCATGGCGATGGCCTTGAGAACATGACTGCCGCGCCGGATGCCGCCATCCAGGATTATTTCGACATCGTCACCGACAGCATCTGCGATATCGGCGATGCACTCGAACGGCGAGGGGGCGCCATCCAATTGGCGCCCGCCATGGTTTGATATCATGACAGCCGTCGCGCCTGCATCTACCGCCCTGCGAGCATCCTCGACAGTCATGATGCCCTTCACCGCGAACGGTCCGTCCCAGAGCTTGATAACCTCCTCGGCATCAGTCCATGTGATCGACGGGTCGAACTGCGAGTTCACATAATCGATAATCGACGTCAGGTTTTCGCTGTCGACGCGCTTGCTCTCGACAAGGTTGGCCAGTGAAAACGGCTCGTGGCGGAAGTAATCCATCGTCCAACGCCAGTGCCAGGCAAAGCTCGCCAGGCTCGAGAGCGTCAGCTTCGGCGGTACGGACATCCCGGTCTTGTGATCACGTTCGCGGTTGCCGGCCACCAGTGTATCGACCGTCAAACAAAGCGACGTGAAACCGGCGGCGCGTGCGCGTTCAACGAATTCACGCGTCAGGCCGCGATCGCGCTGGATGTATAGTTGAAAGCACTTGGCGCCGCTGCTCAGCCGGCCGATTTCCTCGATTGTGACGTTTGCCATTGTCGACATGGCGTAGATCGTTCCGGCATTGGCTGCCGCGCGGGCCGCCGCGCGCTCGCCATCGTGATGGAACAGCCGTGTGGTGCCGGTTGGGGACAGAAATACCGGCCAGTCAATCTTTGCGCCCAGTACCTCAACCGACATCTCGATGTTGTCGGTATTGGTCAGCGCAGACGGCATCAGGTGCACCTGGTCGAACGCCGAGGTGTTATTGCGCAGCGTCGTCTCGTCATCGGACCCGCCGTCCATAAAGTGGAACAAGGGCGCCGGTAGCCGGCGCTTTGCCAAGCGTCGGAAATCGTCAAGATTGTAACAACTTTCAATCGACATAATATCTCCAGTCGGCATGACATCGCGGGTAGCGCTCGCCTGAGACTACGAAATCGGGACCGGTTGGCGCAACCAGATGCACCCGATTGCCGGTCGCTGCTATCACCACATCTCACAACTGATCGCCTTGGGGTGCGTTTTGCCGCATGAGGTGCGTGACGGCCTCGCATCCACGCGTTAGGCTGAGCCAACCTTTACTCCGACATCGAGGCCGTTCATGCCGCTGCAACCTCCCGTCCATGCCAACCGCCATATGATCTCGTCCGGGCATCTGCTTGCAACGCAGGCCGGTTTCGACATCCTTCAAGCTGGCGGCAACGCCGTAGATGCCGGCGTTGCCGCGGGCCTCGCGCTCGGTGTCGTCCACTCGGACATGGTCCAGTTCGCCGGCGTTGCCCCGATTATCATCCGAATGGCCGATACCGGCGAGGTCATCACGATCTCCGGTCTCGGCTGGTGGCCGAAGGCGGCCTCGCTTGAGCACTTCACCGAACGCTATAATGGCGCAATCCCCGATGGCCTGCTGCGCACTGTCGTTCCCGCCGCGCCGGACGCCTGGATCATGGCGCTTGAAAAGTTTGGCACGATGTCGTTCGGCGATGTGGCGGCCGGCGCCATCCGGTATGCCCGTGACGGCTTTGCGATGCACCATGTCATGCGCGACTATCTCGCCGCTCATGAAGAGACTTACCGCCGCTATCCCTCGAGCGCTGCGATCTATCTGCCTCATGGGCGCCTGCCCGATGTGGGTGAGCGCTTCGTGCAGACCGATCTCGCCCGCTCGATCCAATACATGGCCGACGAGGAAAAAGCCCACGCTGCCAAGGGGCGCAATGCCGGGCTCCAGGCTGCACGCGATGCCTTCTACAAGGGCGACCTTGCCTTGGCGATGGCGGACTTCCACCGCGATAACGGCGGCTGGTTGACACGCGAGGACCTCGCCCAATTCGCGTCGGCCATCGAGGCGCCCGTCAAGCGAACCTGGGGCGGCGTCGACGTCTATACCTGTGATGCCTGGTGCCAGGGCCCCGTCCTGCACCAGATGCTGAGCCTGCTTGAGGATACGGATCTCAAATCACTCGGCCACAACAGCGCGGACTACGTCCACACGGTGAGCGAGGCCATAAAACTCTCGTTCGCCGACCGCGAAACGTACTACGGCGACCCGCGTTTCGTGGACGTACCCCTCGATGCACTTCTCAGCGCGCCCTACGCAGCAGCCCGCCGCCAGATGATCGACGCCGCGGCCGCATGGCCCGAGTTGCCGCCATCCGGGGTGCCGGGAGATTCATCGCCGGGGCGTCAGGCACCGTTCGCGACGTCGGACGCGAGCCCGCCGGCGCCGGCGGATACCTCCTACTGCTGCGCGATCGACGCCGACGGCAACATCTTTTCTGCGACGCCATCCGATGTTTCCTGGGATGCCCCAGTCATTCCCGGCACGGGGTTCTGCCCGTCGTCACGCGGCATGCAGAGCCGGGCTGTGCCGGGCCACGCGTCCAGCGTCGCCGCCGGCAAGCGTCCACGTCTGACGCCAAACCCGGCGCTGGCGATACGGCCGGGCGACTGGGCCATGCCGTTCGGCACGCCGGGCGGTGACACGCAATGCCAGGCGATGCTGCAGGTTTTGCTCAATCACACCGCGTTCGGAATGGACATTCAGGAGGCGATCGAAGCGCCGCGTTTCATGACCCACAGCCAACCGGATTCGTTTGCGCCCAATACCGCCTATCCCGGACGCCTCACAGCCGAAGGGCGCATTCCCGAAGCGACCACGCAGGATCTCGCGAGACGTGGCCACAAGGTCGAACGCCTCGCCGACATGACCTACAAGACCGCCGGCGTCTGTGCGATTACGCAGGATCTCACAACCGGTATCATGGAAGGCGGCGCCGATCCGCGCCGCATGAGCCGGGCAATGGGTTGGTAAGGCAATGACAGGCCGTAGATCACCTGAACCAGCCAATGCTGCGGCGCGCCGCGCGGCGAAGCCTGTGGTGGTGACGCGCTTGAGTCGCCACCGATGGCACTTTACGTCCAAGCGCGCGCGACGCTGACCCAAGTCGATGAGATCATTGTGCCGCCCCGCGAAGCGACGGGCTTCGACGTGCCGGCCGGACACTTCTTCCGGATTGCATCTGTCGAGGGGCCGCAGGTTGGCGATCTAGCAGGCTGTTGAAGAACTCAGTGAGGTCGCCGATGCGAGACGAAATTGGCCGCTCACAAGGCGCGTCCGTCGCAGATGTGGTGGATCCCACATCAAGGCGGCGCAACGAAGCTGAGCGGTCAATTTCGCCGCATCCCTCTGGGACGCCACGCTTTTTCGCCCCGGATGCGAAAAAGCGCCAGGCGTCGCGAGCCACATGAGTTCTTCAACAGCCTGCTAGGCTGCCAAGCTTCAGTCGAGCATGCGCTGCATTTCGCCGCGCAATTCGTCGGCTAGCTCATCACCACGCGCCA